>JAFZZD010000248.1 GCA_017615955.1 Victivallales bacterium | reverse complement strand
TTTCCGCTAGGGCAACTTGAGTGGGTGCCGCCTCGGCGCCCACATTAAAGTCATTCCTCAATGCTTTCGCTGGCGATGACGTCAATGTCCGTTCCATTTACATTGTGTAACAGCACATCGCCGCGCTTCACAGGCACGTTCACCGTCATGCCGTAGAGCGTGTTCAGCAGTTGGGCTATGCCCTCGCGTGGGTATGGCTTGTCCGTCCTCACTGGCAGGAACATGATCTGGCTGCTGTTGGTCTTCACCACGGCAGTGACCACCCTGCATGGATTTGTGAGTTCCTGTATCGCGTATGCCGCGCCGCGCGGGCACTGGTTGCCGCTGACCTCCCATTGGGCATTGTCGTTTTCCCTTTCAGCCACCAGGCGGCATCCCCTGGGGCAGCAGATGCAAATCATTTCCCTTCTCATGTTGTCACTCCCCCTTTGCAAGTTTGAACACCAGTTCTCCGCCCGTAAGCATGCTTGCGGGCAATTCCACTGCAATCATCTCCGCAGGGCGCACAAAGGGCAGCTTCTTCTTCCAGATCACCTGCCCGTTCAGTTCCGCCGTAAGCTCGCCTCCATTGGTGACTATCAATGGACGGAACGAAAACACCGTGCTTCTGTTGGCGAAGTACGCCGTCGGCACCGCGTATTTCAAGTTCGCGCCCACGCTGACGCGCCATGACTTGCCTTCCTCACGCCCGTCCAGGTACGCCAGCATTCGCTCCGCCGCGCGTCCTGCCTCCTCGGAGACAAAGTCCACCAGGTCATGCACATGCAGCACATTGCCTGCGGAGAACACGCCCTTCACATTGGTTTCGTAGTTGGCATCCACCAAGGCGCCGCCCGTGGCTGGGTTCAATTCCACGCCAGCCTGCACGGCCAGTTCGTTTTCAGGGATAAGCCCCACGGAGAAAAGCACAGTGTCGCAGTCGATGTGGAACTTACGCTTCACGTCAGGCATTCCTTGCTCCAGCGGCGCCACGTCCACGCCTTCCACGCGGTCCTTGCCGCATATCCTTATCACGGAATGGGACAGGTACAGCGGTATGTTGAAATCGTTCAGGCACTGCACCACGTTTCGCGTCAGGCCCGATGGATGAGGCATGATCTCTATCACGGCCTTGACCTCGATGCCGCTCCAGCGCAGGCGCCTTGCCATGATGAGGCCGATGTCGCCCGAACCAACGATGACAGCGCTCTTGCCTGGCAGCATTCCTTCCATGTTCAGCAGCCTTTGGGCGGAACCTGCCGTGTATAGGCCAGCGGGCCTGGTGCCTGGCGTGGCCAGGTTGCCGCGATTCCTCTCGCGGCATCCCATTGCCAGCATCACTGCCTTTGCCCGCACCTTGCGCAATCCGTCCTTTGCAGACATCATGGTCAGCTCAAAGCACTTGTCCCCCAGTTTGGTGAATTGGGTGACCGTGTTTCCCAAGGCGTATTTCACGCCAGCCAGGTTTGCCCTCTCCACCACCATTTCCGCGTATTCAGGACCCGTCAGCTCCTTCTTGAAATAGCGCAGGCCAAAGCCATTGTGTATGCACTGCCGCAGGATACCGCCAGGGAAGTCCTCCCTGTCGATTACCAGAGTGCTGCGTCCCGCTGCGGCGGTGCCTGCGGCTGCGCTCAGGCCAGCCGCGCCTGCGCCGATTATGGCAACATCATATTCTTCGTATGTCATATTCGCCTCCTCCTTTAGCACTGCACTGGCAAATCGCCCAATTTGCCCAGAATGAGACGGCTCTTGCCGCCCCTCTTGGTCAATTCCTCCATGGGAATGCCGCTTTCCCTGCTGATGATCTTCATGATCTTCGCTGAACAGAAGCCGCCTTGGCAGCGTCCCATTCCCGCCCGCGTGTAGAATTTTACGCCGTCCAGCGTGGTATGCCCCTTGCGCACAGCCTCTATGATTTCCGCCTCGGAGATTTTTTCGCAGCGGCAGATGATATGGGTCCAGGCAGGGTCTTCCTTGTGCAGCTTGTCAATCTCCGCTTCGCTGGCGGAGCGTATGGTGTGCTTCTTCGCCAAGTCGTATTCGATTTTCGCCTTTTCCATAAGGCGCAGACCTTCGCCCTTCAGCAGGTCCTTCACGTATTCGCCGATGGCGGGCGATGCAGTCAGGCCAGGGGACTGTATGCCGGCCACCTGTATGAATGAGGGCACCAGCTTGGAGGGGGCGATGTAGAAGTCCTCCGTGTCCAGCACTGGACGCAGGCCAGCAAAGGACGTGATGATGTCCCTTGGGCTGATGCCGTCCACCATGTTCCTCACCAGGCCCAGTATGCGCTGTAGATGGTCGCTGGTGGTCTCAGTGTCCTCCTTGTCCTCCACGGGGTCTGCGGTGGGGCCGATCATGGTAGTGCCTTCCGCAGTGGGGATTACAAGCACGCCCTTGGAATGCTTTGAGGGCACGGGGAAAATCACATGTGAGGGGCGGCCATGGCTTGAGCGGTCCAGCAGGTATTCCTCGCCTTTGCGCGGGTGTATCTTGAAGTTCTCCGCTCCGAATGCCCTGGAGATCTCGTCTGCATAGAGGCCAGCCGCATTGACAACGTATTTCGCCTCTATGACGCCGCCGTCCTCGGAGTATATCTTCCAGTGCTCGCCATTGTATTCGCCTTTCACGGCCTTCCAGTTGCACATCAGGTTTACGCCGTTCCTCACGGCGGATTCCACCAGCGAGAAAACATAGCGGTATGGCTCTATGGTGCCGCCGCCTGGCGCGTAGAAGCCGCCCACCACTTCCTTGTTCAGCTTCGGCTCCAGCTCCAGCAGCCTTTCCCTGCCGCACATTTCAATGGTGGTCACGCCATTGGCAAGCCCCTGTTCGTACAGCGCCCTGACTGTGGGCATCTCCTCCTCGCTGAACGCCACCACGAGAATGCCGCTGCGCTTGAAGGGGAAGCCCAGTTCGTGCTGCAGCTTCTCGAACATCAGGTTCCCGCGTATCTCAAGCTGCGCCTTCAATGTGCTGACGGGATGGTGGAAGCCACCATGCACAATCCCTGAATTCGCCTTGGACACGCCAAAGCCAACGTCCGCCGCCTTTTCAAGCAGTATTGTCTTAAGTTCGTAGTGGGACAGCTGCCAGGCCGTCGAGGCCCCAGACACGCCTGCACCTATTATGGCTACATCGTATATCATAATGTCTCCTGATGTGAATAAATATGCGATATTTGCTTTGCCTGGTTTGAGAATATACCACCATTGTTGTATATTTCACCTGTCCAGACGCTTTTATTGTTCGCTCTGTTCCCCACGAGGGTAGCTAATTGCAGCCGCGAAGCGGCTAGTGCCCGCAGGGCACGACCATGCGTAACC
>JAFZZD010000247.1 GCA_017615955.1 Victivallales bacterium | reverse complement strand
CGTGATGGTTTCTGGTTGTTCGTGAATAGAATTATCATAACAACGCAAATATAAATTATCCCCATCATTTTTAAGCTTATTGTTTAGTGACACATCGACATATATTGTTTTTTCATAAGGTTGGTCGGTGTTTTCTTCTCCAATATTAAAACAATTAGCACAAGGTGTAGATAGCAAGAATCCCAATGATAATAAACATAGAAGAATAGTCATACACCAATAGTATAGTAAATAAATAATATTTAGAAAAACAATAACCAAAGAAAATAGGACAATATTGTATATATTAGCCGCTTGTTAGTGCCATCTGCGTAAACAGTGAATCATGGTGGAATTCCGTGGCTGTCGCGCAACCGTATAGTCGGATCCTGTGCAGATGGGGAATCTCAATTTGAAGCCGTCAATGCGATTTTGGCTTCAGTTTCATTTTGTGCGCGTAACACAGAAGGAGAAAAACATGTCTAAAGTCATCTGTGCTGTCAGGCACCCGCGTCGTCAATTTACCCTGATTGAATTGCTGGTCGTAATTGCAATAATTGCGATTCTGGCGGCAATGCTGTTGCCTGCATTAAGCAAAGCAAGAGAGAAAGCTCGTCAAATCTCATGCACAAGCAACCTGAAGCAGATTGGTCTGATGCAATTGCTTTACTGCGACAATTCAGACGGGCGTTTCTGCATTTTGGTAGATGGCACTGGAGGCTGGGATGCCCGCTATGACTCAAGCTGGGCAATGACAAAGCCAGGGTACCTCACTGAAGGGTTGGGTTCCGACATGGATGCCACCAACAACAAGGTATTCCAATGCCCATCCGCAGTTGGCTATACCCAGGCCTATACGACAAAATTCGCTGGATACGGCTACAATGAGTGCCTGGGATACGATGGTTACAACTCCCTCAATACTGGAATTACGCTCACTCAGGTATTGAACCCGTCGAAGACAATGATGAACGCCGATGGCGGCTACCTGTCCAGTGGCATATATGAGGTGACCAGCTATTTGAGGGCTCCCGCCGCAGGCAGCAAGGGCTACGGCGTGTACAATTCGTCTGGCACATCGGATTTCCGCCACGGCGGAAATTGCAATGCCGTCTATACTGACGGCCATTGTGCTTCCTCCAAGACCATCTATACTACATCCTCAGCTGGCGATGGCGTCCGCACAGGTTTCCTCTCCAAGGACAACTCTGCATACGACCCGCTCTGGCAATAGGCTGGCATATAAGGCCAACCTGTGCGGATGTTCAGCTGACGTAAACATCCAGGTTGGCCAACCTGTGCGGATGTTCAACTGACGTAAACATCCAGGTTGCTCAACCTGAGTGAGCGCCGCTTCGGCGCTCACATGAACGACAAAGTGAATGAACACAGGTTTGCAGATAGTGAGAATTGGGTTATGATATGGCGCATTGAGTTGTATTATAGGAATTTGAGGAATTGTAGAAGCAATGCTGCCGTATTTGTCTGATTGTCTTGTCAAAGTCTGGGGGCCATTCCGTTTGCTGGGGTCCCATGCCGTGTTGATTTTCCTTGGCGCCATGCTGGCTGGTGCGCTGACTTTGCTGCTTTTGCCGCGTCTATGGAGGTTTCTGCCCCATGACCAGGGCAAGGCATTCGTGAAGGATTCCCAGAAGGCGAAGGGCAAGCCCACTGCTGCGGGCATCATCATGGTCAGCATATTCACGTTGGTATCCTTGCTGGTGATGCCCTTGAACTGGCATTGCCTATTGATGATCGTGGTGCTGTTCGCCACAATGCTCACAGGCTTTGGCGATGACGTCAGCGCGAAGCCTTGGGGCCAGTTGATCAAGGGCACTTTGGACTTCATCGTGTCCGTTGCCGCCGCAATATGCATCTGCTGTGGCAAGGATGCCACAATATGGCTGCCGTTTTTCAAGGGCGCGGGCGTAGGCGGCAGCTATATTCTGTCCGTGTGGATATATGTTCCCTTGGCAGCCTGTGTCCTTTGGATAAGCATAAACGCCGTGAACTGCAGCGACGGCGTGGATGGTCTTGCCGGCTCGCTGGCATTGCTGACCTTGTTCTTCATGGGGACCTTCCTCTATGGTGTGATCGGGCACTACACCGTTTCCAAGTATCTGCTTCTGCCCCACTACCAGGACGGTGCCCGCTGGGCGATCATGATGTTCACCGCTTGCGGCATGCTGGCGGGCTATCTATGGCACAATGCCAGCCCCAGTTCGGTGCTTATGGGAGATGCTGGCTCCCGCTTCCTTGGTCTTTTGATTGGCGTATCCACTCTTGCCAGCGGCAATCCATTCATGCTGCTGGTCTGCGCACCGATCCTGCTTGCCAATGGCGGGACGGGACTGGTGAAAATCGTGCTTCTGCGCTTCCTGCGCCGTCTTGGCTACGATGTGAGACTGCCGCTCAGTCGCGTACCAAATCCCATCAATCCCAAGAACTTCGCCACGGACGAGGAGGCGGAGCGCCAGATTGGGCTGGTCAAGGTGATAAACCGCTACCGTTTCCCAATACACGACCAGTGCCGCAAGAACTGGAACTGGTCCGACACACAGGTGCTGGTGCGCTTCATGCTGCTGCAGGGCATGATCACGCCCTTGCTGGTGGTTCTGTTCATAAAGCTGAGGTAATACTAGAGTTTTTATATGCGAGGTAATTGCAAAACTATTTGAAATGCATGCCTTTTCCGCTGGCTGAAGCCAGCGGCTACGATAGTTTGCTGACGCCAGCGGCTACGATAGTTTGCTGACGCCAGCGGCTACGATAGTTTGCGGCTTGGCGCGATAGTTTTGAATTACCTCTAATATCAATCACTTGAACTTAAGGAGAAAGCAATGAAAAGACTATGTCTGTTTTTGCTGGCATTGTGCGGATGCGTCCTGTTTGCGGACGAGGTGCTGGAGAATGACTATCTCAAGGCCGTGATTTCCGAGAGGGGAGGAAAGGTTGTATCGCTAGTAGAAAAGTCCACTGGCAAGGAGCTGGTCAAAGGAGACGGCACCTTCGGTGGTGCGGGCAAGACTGTGGATGTGCTTTTCCAGAATGTGGAGAGCCTGGCATTGAAGTACAAGCTGTCCCGTTCAGGTGAAGACACTGTCACGGCCGTCGCGGAACTGCAGCAGTCCACCATGGCGGGCATGGTGCTGACGCATACGTTCAAGCTGGCGAAGAACCAGGCCGCCTTGCAGTGCGGCGCAAGCCTTGTCAGCAAGAAGAAGGAGAACAACTTCGCACTGAAATTCCACAATATGTTTGCCTTGGAGGAGGATAGCGTGTTCACGCTTCCCGCAAAGTCAGGATATGCGGTGGTGCCGTATGAACGTGCCAAGCTTGACAGGCTTTCCCTCGTGACTGAGATTGGCCAGCCTTGGATTTGTGCATTGGGCGCGAAAAGCGGAAAGGGCGTGGCTCTCTACGTCAACACCCCTCATCAGCTGAAGAACATGTTCCAGTGGGCCTGCGAGACCATGGAGGCCACATTCAGTCAGGTCTCGCTCAAGCCCGTGGCCGAGGCTGACGAGTGGGGCGCGAGCATCTTCATCATCCCATTCGCTGGCAAGGGCAGGGTGGTGTCCGTCACACCCGATATTGCCTTCACCCTTGACGGCAAGAAGGGCACCCTCTACTTTGTGCAGTCGCTGGGCGAATGCAATGCCATGCTGGACGGCAAGGCAATCGGCAAACTGGATGCCAAGGCGGGTTCTACCTGGAATTTCCAGGCGGACGGCAGAAAACTGACTCTGGCCTCCGCAAACAGGCAGGTCACCATCGACATACCTGCGGAATGGAAGACCGCAAAGGCACTGAAGAAACTGCCCAAGACCGAGGCAATCGGCGTGAATGGATACTACTACCACTATCCCGAAATGTGGATTTCCGACGAGATTGACGCGGAGGTGCACATCGGCCTGCGTGGCGAATTCAAGAAGATGAAGAATTTCCGCCTGGTGGTTGCGTTGCCGCAGGGCGTTGAGCTTACATCTTCAAAGGATAAACGCCAGGACATCGGAAAGGGCACAGTCAAGGGACAGGAATTCCATTGCATTGAGGTGTACAACAAGAGGCGCTCCAGTTATTCCTCCGCAGTCGAGCAGGTCTTGTTCCGCATTGGCGAGGGCTTCCAGGACGGGAGCAAAGGCTATGTCTATGCGGTCTGGGACGGCGGACAGCAGGAGCCGTATCCCATTATCTTCAAGAAGACGCCCAAATTCCCCGATATCGGCCAGGGACTGAAGCACTTCACAATTGGCCTGGGATGCAAGACGGCCAGGCCCGTCCCCCAGTGGCGCAAATTCGGTGTGAACTTCTACGAGTTCTATGACTATGTGGTTCCGGACTTCATAGAGGACATGAAGGGGTCAGACCTTTACACGCAGCGCCAGAAGGAGGCGGAGGCGGCCGGCCTGAAATACGGCATAGAGCTGGGCAGCCTTTTCTCCCGCTACGGCGATGTGCTCAAAGGGCAGATGCTTAAGTCCCACGGCACCATTTTCCTGCCTGAAAAGAAGGTCTATGAGCTGAATCCCAAGGATTTCCAGGCCATAAACATGGACGGCAAGCCAGTTGGTTTCGTGTGCCCCTCCTATCGCGGGCCATATTGGGAGAAGACTTTGGATCTCATTCGCGTCGCAAAGCACTACGGCTTCAAGTCAATCACCTTTGATGACGAGGACTGGGCCGAGGGCAACACCCTGTGCCACTGCCCGCGCTGTCTGGAGAAGTTCGGCAAGGACCCTGCCAAGTACCCCCAGGAATGGCTGGAGTACAAGACAGACCAGGTTCAGGATATGTACCGTCTCATGAGGGAGACCATGGGCGAGGACGTGATATTCAATACCTGGCTGGACAACGGCGCGCCCGTCAAGTCCGTCACGCACCGCCTCTCCGACTACCGCAAGATCGGCAAGTACGTGGACTACATCAAGCCCATGCTGTACACGGCTGACTCCGCAGCGGTAGGCGAGCGTTCCCGCGCCATAGCCGATTTGCTGAAGGGCACCCGCGCAAAGCTGATCATGGGTCTTAGCCCGAACCGCGTGTACGAATACTATCGCGTGGCCTCCGGCAACTACGCCTCCCCCAACGTGATGCGCGAGCAGGTGCTGGAGTCAATATTCAACGGAGCCGTTGGCATACACGTGTGGAACCACTTCTACGGCATACGCGGTGCGCTGGGCTTCTACAACATAGCCCGCGCCGTGCAGGACCTGATGCCAGTGGAGGACATCATCTTCTACGGCAAGCCTGTGGAAATCAAGAGCAGCAACCCCGATGTGAAGGTGACCGCCTACGAATACAAGGGCGAATATGCAATCTTCGCCAGGAACTACGACCGCGATGTGGTGAAGACCACCATTCTTGGCAGGGAAATCGTGTTTGACAAGGACCGCGTGGCGGTGCTGAAGGTGAAGAAATGAAACGAATGGCACTTATAGCATTTGTCTGCCTGCTTGCAGGCATGGCGGCACGTGGCGAGGAAGACTTCTCCAATTGGTTCAGGGTGATGACTGATTCGGCCACGCCTTCCTCATTCTGGGAGATGTCCTCCACCGACAAGAGCGTCATTTCCAAGAAGTTGGTTCTGCCAATGCCTGTGAATGAACTCAAGCAGGCCGCATTCGAGTATGAGATCATGGTTCAGCCATTTGATCCCAAGCGCAAATGCCATGTCACGTCAAAGGAATATCGCTGGGCAGACCTGCTGCTGAAGGTAAACGGAAAGGAGGCATTCTGCGGAGCGGCGGGGCCGCTTATCTTGAAGGGGACGCACCGTATCGTTTTCCCGGTAGAACTGCTCAAGGAAGGTGAGAATCTCTTCCAGCTGAGCTGGGCGCCGATTAAGCCAGAGGAGAAGGGAAAGCGGGTCTTCGGGTATATCTATGTCGCCTGCGATCTGACGGAGGAAATCAAGCATCTCAAGAACCGAAAGGACCGCCTGGCCAAGGCACCAGAGGCACTGCGCTTCAGGCTGCTCATAAGATAACATTACGCTTTCCTGCTAGGGACGAAAGGGACT
>JAFZZD010000246.1 GCA_017615955.1 Victivallales bacterium | reverse complement strand
GGAATTCCCTGGCTGTGTTGTGTATCCAGACTACAAGGCGATGCTTCAGGACAAGAGCCTGGAACTGATTGTCAACGCCTCGTTCAGTTATATGCACGTCCCCATCTCCATAGAGGCGTTGAAGGCGGGCTTCCATGTGCTGTCCGAGAAGCCGTTGGCGGGCAGCGTCGCCGATGTGGACGCAGTTGGGGCTGCCGCCAAGGAGGCAGGGCGCGTGTTCGCCGTCTTCCAGGAGGCCCGTTTTGATTCCACATTCAACAAGGTGATGGAAATCTGCAGCAGCGGTGTGCTGGGGCGCATCGTAATGGCGCGTTTCACAAGAAACAACTTCGCAAGACGCTGGGACTGGCAGACGCTGCGCGAATACACCGGCGGCGCATTCCTCAACACTGGCTCCCATTCACTGGACCAGGCACTCAAGTTGTTCGGCGATGTGATGCCGGACAAGATGCTCTGCTCCATCCAGCGCGTTAACAGCTATGGCAACGCCGAAGACCATATCAAGCTGCTCTTCACCAAGCCAGGACATCCTACTATTGACTATGAGGTCACCTCATGCGCCGTGTTTTCACCGCCTCGCTACCAGATCTACGGCGAATACGGCGGCCTGACCGCAAATCCAGGCACTGTGGAGTGGAAATACTACAAGCCGGAGGACGCGCCGGCGCAGCATCTCATCAGGGAGCCTTTGCCAGGGCGCCAGTATTGCTCCGAAAAGCTGGAATGGTTTGAGAACAGCTGGAAGGACACGGGCAGCCGGGGCGCGGACTGGATGGGCGAAAAACTGTACATGAACCTCTATGACGCAATTCGCAACGGTGCGCAGCTCGTTGTGAGGCTGGAGGATGTGAGACGTCAGATTGCAATCATTGAGGAATGCATAAGGCAATATGAAAATGAAAACAAGAAGTGAAATCAATTTTACGTGCCTGCTTTTGGCGATGGCATGCGTTTGCGCCACTGCATTCGCGCAGGGAAAATTCAGCATTAAACTGACTTTGGACAAGGCGGACGGCAACTACAATGTCGGCGAGACCGCAAATGTGAAACTGCTTCTGGAAAAGGACGGGCAGCCTTTCACTGATGCGAAAGTTCAATATGCCCTTAGCTGGGAGCAGGGCGCTCCCTCAAAGGGCAATGTGCAATTGGGCAAGGATGGAGGTAATGTCTCGTTCAAGTTCGAGAAGCCGAACCGTGCACAGTTGGATGTCAGCGTCCTAGATGCCGAAGGCAAGGCGTTGCAGGACAATGACGGAAAACCACTTTCCGCAAGCATTGGCGCGGTGGCTGGACTGGAGACATACAGCCCCCATCTTGAGGAACCCGCCGACTTTATGGCATTCTGGCAGAATACCATTGCCGAACTGAAGAAAGTGCCAGTCGAGGTGCAGAAGCTGGAACCTGTGCCAGAAGAAGCCATACGGGGGAACCAGAGAATATTCAATGTGTTCGACATCAGGATCCGCAGCCTGGGGGACATACCCGTTTCAGGCTATCTGGCTGTCCCCAAGAACGCCGTGCCAGGCAAGCATCCGGCGATGCTGAACATACCAGGCGCTGGCGCGTCCGGTGTGACTCTAAGCAATCTAAAGACCTACAAGAACTACATCTGTCTGGACATCGGCGTGCATGGCCTGGACAACAATAGGGAAAAGGAATACTATGTCAATGCCAAAAAGAGCATATTCATCAGCAAAGGCATCAATGACAAGGAGACTTACTATTTCCGCAACATGTTCATGCGCGTCCTGCGGGCTTTGGAGTATTTGAAGAGCCGACCGGAATGGGATGGCAAGAACCTGGTGGTGCAGGGCTGGAGCCAGGGCGGTTTCCTTACCACGATGGCGGCTGCGCTGGATCCGCAGGTCAGCATGATCATGTCGGGCATCACCGCCGGCTGCGATTTTGGACGCCCCCTCCATGACCTGCCCAATTCCTGGCCCTCGCCAATCACCGTGAAGGATGGCAAGCCCGTGAACCCAAAGGCGGCTGAAACCGCCCGCTACTATGACGGGTGCTTCTTTGCCAGGCGAATAAAATGCGAGGCATATTATGCAATCGGCCTTCTGGACAAAAGCTGTACAGCCACATACACCGCCTACAACCAGATCAACGCGAAGAAAAGCATCAGTCTGCATCCCACGCTGGGACATGCCCGCACTTGCAACAATCTTGATTTCCTAAAACGGGTGTATTCCATCGGCAACGATGCGGAAAAGGCAATTAAACGCCAATAGGAGTGGACAGTGGACAGTGGACAGTGGACTGTGGGGTGCGCGGGGCGACAGCCCCGCGTTTGGAAGGCAAAGGTAACCG
>JAFZZD010000030.1 GCA_017615955.1 Victivallales bacterium | reverse complement strand
GTGCTGCTGTCATGCAACTGGTATGCGTATGTGTTTTCTGCGCAATGGAGCAAGTGAAAATCCTTGTGGAACAGGGAGTTCAGCCGTTTGATGATGGGCAGATTGCCGAAGTCGGCTGGAATGTATCCGGCTGGGAACGCAATGGTGCCGGCATTTGCGCAAAGGCAGAAGGCAAGGCTGTTTTCCGCGCCTGGCACAATGGCGCCTATGCCCGTGAAGGATGGCAGAATTTCCGCTAGGTGCATCAGCCGTGGCAAATTGTCCGTATGGCAATCAGCGCTTTCTGCAATGGAAGCCTCCGCAATGCAATTGGGTATGCATTTTGAAATAGAGCGGAAATCCGAGAAGCAAGAGGCATTGGACTGTATGGAGCAATCTGGGGAGATGGCGTGGATATTATCCATCAATCCATTCCATCCAGAGAGGAACAAAGCCTCCACTGCGCCTTGCCTTCCATTTTTTTCCGCATGTTCCCAGTACAAGGACATGTCGTATGGCATGGGAAGCACTAAATGGCTGACTTTTTCATCGGATAGAAAGTGCTTTATCGTATCGAATGCCCAGGCTCTTGCAGGTTTCATGCCGAGATTGAGAAGCAGCTCCCTGTCTCCGTCAAAATGTGCCATGAACCAATCTGGATGCTGGACTGCCACGTCTGACTTGGGATGTGCGCTGCAAATGTCCAGCCAAAGTGCCAGTGATGTTTTCTTTGCCGCAGCGGCGGCTGCCAGCGTGGCGAAGCCATCCGGATATAGCTGGTCATTTGGTTTCCAGTCACCCAGGCTTTCCATGGTGGGCGTCTGCGCGGCCACCAGGCCGCCTTTTGCCTTTCCATTCCAGCCCCGTGTTATTTCAAGGACATTCCCTCCAGCCTTGTCGATGTTTTCCAATGCATCCAGAAGCCTTGCCTGTCCTGCATTGCCTGGCATGGCGTATGACTGTGGCGGCAGAAACGTGGTGCCATTGCTGTCTTTTATCGAGTGGTATTCATTCAGGAATCTACGATGCAGAATCTGTGCTTCCGCCGTGTTGATGCCGTCCCTCAACATTACATAGATCGATGGTGCGAAGATGCTTTCGCCTGGATGCAGTATAAAGCGGGAGCGTTTCATGCCCGCCTCAAGGGAGAGGTTTCCCTCGTCCAGAAATGCGTTCAATGTCCAGTTGCCCGCCCAGCCGATGCCTAGTTCGAAGCCATTGTTTTCATCGAAGTCGAAGTTGAAATATGGGAGCCATGCGGACGAGGCGCCGCAGTCGTCCGTGTCCAGTCGCAGTGAATTGTCAGGATAGCGGCTGTTAAGCTGGAATGTTCTTGGCTGGAAGTCGTCCAGCCGTCCTTTGCAGCCATAGTTGCCCCGCGCATTAATTCTGCAGTTTTCCACAGCGGGGATTTCCAGGCAGATTGAACGGAATGCATCAATTTCGCCAGTGTCCTTTTTCCCTATTGCCGAAAGTTCCACATCCCATTCCAGAACGGGATATTCGGCATAGATCCTGAAGTGCAGAAGCAGTGCCAGCAGATGGTCTGGCGCCTCGTATGATACTTTGTATTCCTCCAGGCCAGCCTCGTTTCTTTCCTGGACTATGTTTCGTTCCCACTGCCTGGGATTGAAGGCGCGCCCGTCATATACAAATGCGGGGAGCGGCGGCCTGCCCAACGTGTCATCCCCAGATACTGCGCTGAACAGCCTGTCCGTCAGTTTCTCTATGATATTATCCCGCAGTGTGTTGGCGTTGCTCATACATTGATGCCCACCAGCTTTGCCTGCGGATGCTCAAATATGCTTCCATCTTCAATGAATTTGCCGACGCCTTTTATGACGGCTCTCATTGGGTCTTCGTCCTTGTGGACGATCATGTGGAAACGTTCGCTCAAGAGCAAGTCCAGTCCAGGCAGGTTGGAGCCGCCGCCAGTTATGGTAATGCCATTGTTTACCAGGTTTCCCGCCAGTTCAGGACGTGCGGCGGAAAGGGTTGCCTGGATCGCCTTGGCAATTTCCTCGATGGGTTCCCGCAGGGCATTTCTTATTTCCTCGCTGTTCACAGTGACCGAGCTTGGAAGGTTGTCGCCATGGTGTCCCAGTTTCAGCCCCCTGACAATCATGGTCTTCTCGTCGCAGCCGTCGCCCATTTTGGCAAATGGAATTGCGCTTCCGATCTGTATCTTGATTTTTTCAGCTTCAAGCTCGCCGATGCTGAGGTTGTGGACATCCTTCATGTGGCGTGTGATGGCGTCATCCATGGCATCTCCTGCCACGGGCACGCTGTTGCAATGCACAATGCCGCCAAGTGAAATGATTGCGATTTCCGTGGTGCCGCCGCCAATGTCGGCAATCATGTTCGCAGTGGGTTCCTCAATGGGCAGTCCCGCGCCATTTGCCGCGGCCAATGGCTCTTCCACAAGCCTGACTTCGCTGGCTCCAGCCCTGCGCACACATTCCACAACTGCCTGGCTTTCAACGACAGTGATCACCGAAGGAACTGCAACGACAGCGCGTATTTTTGCGGTATAGATGGGATTGGCCTTCTTTTCAAGGAACTTGCGCAGCATCTTGTCCGTGACGCCTGGGTCTTTGATCACGCCATTCCTCATGGGGCGAACTGCATATATCGTGCCAGGATTGACACCCAGCATCTGCTTCGCCTCGTGACCGACGGCCAGCACCTCGTTGGAGCCGGAACTTACCGCCACAACCGTGGGTTCCGCCACATCAACGCCTTTGCCACGATGATAAAGCAGCGTGTTCATCGTGCCTAGGTCAATGCCCACGTCATTGTGAAAAAGATTCCTGAAAAAGTTTAGTAGATTTGCCATAATATCTAAATGCTCCTCCCTTGTATTTATAAAAGTGGGCTAACTATAACCAATAAATTAAAACTAACAAGCCGAAAAATGAAAAAAAGTGGACTGTGGAGAGTTCTGTGCCGCGGCGTTTTCGCCGCGGTTGGCTGTGCCTTCAAAAACGCAGGGCTAAAGCCCCGCGTCTCCGATGGTCCACTACTCACTGATTTTGGGGTCCATTGCGTCGCGTACACCTTCGCCTATGAATACGCCTAGTAGCATGAGGGTGAACAGGGTCAGGGATGGGTAGAGGATAAGCCACCATGCCCAGCGTTGTATTTGCGCCTGTTGAAGAAGTTGCCCTATGCTGGGGGATTGCAGCGGCAGGCCAAATCCCAGGTAGTCCAGCGCAGCCAGTGAGCTGATGGCGCCTACCAATGAGAATGGGAAGAAGGTTATGATTGGCACCAGGCCATTTGGCAGGATGTGCCTTAGTATGATTCGGTGCGTCGGCAAACCAAGGCAGCGTGCCGCATCGACGAATGGCTGCCGTTTAAGGCGCAGCATTTCAGCTCGCATGTAATATGAAATGCCAATCCAGTTGAATATGGCATTGCAGAAAAGCAGTAGCATGAAGCCAGGGCCGTAGATGGAACCCAGCAGGATGATCACATAGAGGAAGGGGAGGGCACTCCATATTTCAATGAGCCTTTGGCATGTTAGGTCGGTCCAGCCGCCGAAATAGCCTTGCCCCAGTCCCACGAGAGTGCCCACTACCATTGAGGACAGCACCAGCGCCAGGCCAAACGTGATGGAAGTTCTTATGGCATATACCAGTCTTGAGAACACGTCCCTGCCAGCATCGTCTATTCCAAGCCAATGCCCCTTGACAGGCCTGAACGGAAAACGAACGGTCTCCCTTTCCAATGACAGGGTTGCATCGCCTTCAGGCGTCTTGATTTGCCTGCTGGCGATGCCATTGCCTTGCATCGCCTCTGTTGAGAGTTGGTTGATGATGTCGTTCAGGTCAAGGTCAGGTATTTGAAGTGCCTCAGGCACTCTTCCGTTCTTCATGAGCCATTTTCCAGGAGTAATATTGCCAGCCGAGGAGCGCACAGTTATGCGCACGCTTTTCGGGGCGGAGGCGCGTGGCTTGTATTCTGGCAGGGACAATTCAGCTTCGGATATAGTTGTATTTGCCCCTTTTGCATGCGTCTTCACTGAAGGCGCGGCCTTGTTGGCAAAGCGCAACGCCAATGCATTTGCCGTTTCCTGTGGAAGTGCCCATAGCTCTGTAAAATTGCCAGGTTGGCTCCCTTCCGGCAGAAGTGCCGTGGCGTTCTGCGCCTTGATTACTTTCATGTCCTTGTCAATGGTGAAGACCGCTGTATGCAATACTGATTCAACACGACAATACATGCGCAGGCTGGATGCAAGTTCTTCCTCGCCGATTATGTCGTTGGGGCTGTATCGGCAAGGCGCCCAGATCATTGTGAAATCCTTTCCAAGTGACTTTGCCTTTCTCTTCAATTTGCCGTAGTCGGGTGCGGTGGAGATTCCATTTCCCAGAAAACTGTCCTCGGAGCAGTAGACGATGAAGGGGAAGTAAATACGGCCATTGCCCAGTACTGCCAGCGGCTTGCCATTGCAGAGAAGTTCCGCGCACAGTGAAATCACATAGATGGCAAGCAGCAGCAGAAATGACGTGAAGGCGCGCCTGTTGTGCACAAAGCGTCGCAGTCTTTTC
>JAFZZD010000245.1 GCA_017615955.1 Victivallales bacterium | reverse complement strand
GCGAGAAGGGTAACTTTGAAAAGCCCCAGGACATCGTATATCTGCACCAGGGCTTCAATTATGGCGATGTGGGGAACAAGAACACCCGCGTGCCCTCCTACGAGGAATACCGCAACCAGAATTTCCTGGCTCTGTCCATGGGATGCACTGGCATCATGCACTACAACCGCATTGGTGTGCCGTATCCCGAACTGATTACTGGCATGCGAGAACTGACGAAGGAGCAGAAGATTGTGGGCGAGCACGCCATAATTCAGCAGCCAGTGCCCCTCGCATCGCCCGTGCCTGAACTGAAGTTGCGGGCCTCCAAGAATGAAAATGACGGCTCATTCTGGATCATTGCGGTCTATGCAAAGGACGGCGAGGCGACGTTTGAAATGCCTGCGCCCCAGAATGGAACCTGGCAGGTGCTAAGCGAAAAGCGCAGCATTGACGTCCAGAATGGCAAGATCAAGGACAGCTTTACCGCATACCAGACACATATTTACACCACGGACAAGACTGACTACAAACTTATGTCTGTGGATGAAATCGTCAAGGCCATCGATGCGGAATACGAGGCGCGCAGGAAGCCTGGCAACCTGGCGTACCAGCGCAGGGAGAACCAGGTGCTGGCTGTCACTGCATCGTCAAACGTTTACCTTAGGCAGTCCAGATATGCGAAGGATACTTGTCTCTGGCATGTGACGGACGGCGTCATAGAAAATCCACACCCAGACCTGAACCTGCAGAGCTACTGCGATGCAACGCCAAACAAGGTGCCAGACTGGGTCGCGCTGACTTTCCACAAGCCAGTAACCGCAAAAGAAATCCTGGTCTATCCCGAAAAGGCCAGCCTCTGTGACTTTGAGGTCCAAATCAGCAAAGATGGTGAAAACTGGACCTGCGTGAAGAAATTTGAAGACGCAAAGGGCGTATGCCATATCGCAAAATTCGCGCCGCAGGAAATCAAGGCGGTGCGCATTTTCGTCACCAAGAACAACGGCCCCAATACCCGTATCGCCGAAATCGAAGTGTACTAACGCAGAGGCGCTTCCTTTTAACGCAGAGGCGCAAAGGCGCAGAGGCGCAGAGTTTTTTAACGCAGAGGCGCAGAGACGCAGAGACGCAGAGTTTTTTATTGTTTTTGGGTTTGTGCAAGGCAGGTCTGGTATTTGAACCAGATGTGCTCATCACGCAAAAACAATAAAATCTCTGCGCCTCTGCGTCTCTGCGTTAAAAATCTCTGCGCCTCTGCGTCTCTGCGCCTCTGCGTTAAAATGAAGCGTCTCTGCGTTGTGAATGGCGCCTCTTTACTGCATTGTGGCGAGTTTGGCCATTTCCTCGGCGGTGAGGGCTTCTGCGTAGTATTTGAAGTTGGTGACTGCGCCCTCGTAGTAATAGCAGGCACCTGCGCTGCTTGTGGCGAAAAGATTCAAGACAGTTGCCTTGGGTGAGACCTTGTATGCTGCCTCCTTTGAATAGAAGAGGACGCCGTCGCGGTAGAAGTTGATGTTCTTGCCGTCGAATACGAGGCCCAGGTGGTACCACTTGTTGGCCTCTACTTGCGGGAATGTGCCTGTGGCTGTTGAAAATGATTTGATGTTAATGCCATCCTCGGAAATGTCCGTGCGGAAGCTGCCCCAGGTCATTGCAAGGCGCAGCCCAGGCTTTTTGCCGTTGGAGACGCGCAGTATCTCGTATTGGCGGTTCTTTTTTATGTTGGCTGGCGTCTTGACCTGCAAGGATATGCTGAATGGCTTGCATTCCTTTATTTCTGCTGGCAATGGGATGGTAATTATAGCATGTTTGGGTTCGTTCAGCTTGTTGTCCAGATAAAGTGCCTTTCCTCCAGGGCCTTCCACCCAGCTCATAAGCTGTGTATTGGCGAGTTTGGCGAATTTTGGCATTGCCTGGAAATCGCCCTCGTTCAGTGGCAATGCAATTTTGGGTGAAGTCAAGTCTGCTGCGAAGGCTGCGATGCAGATGAAAAGTGATGCGAGAACGTGCTTTTTCATTTTACCTCCTGTGGAGCTTGTTGGGAATCTGCTTTTGACGTCATTAGATCCAGTCCTTTCTGGTATGCCTTCATTGCGGGTATCAGCATGGGGATCATTATCAGCAATATGACACCTGAAGCCACGAATATGCCGCGCACGCCAACAAACCATGCAAGCGGAGCGCTTATGAAACTGCACAGGATGCCACCGCCGCTGTTGAGGCTGGCTGTCCATCCCAGGTAGGCACCATGCTTGGCGGGATCTGTGATGCTGGTGATCATCATCTGCAGCACTGGCTGCAGGCAGCCCGCCGCCATGAATGTCAGAAAACGGGTGATCCAAAGCATTGTGATGTTGACTGACAGCGCCTGGCTTATTGCAAATATGCCGCTGGACAGTATGACTGGCAGTAGCAGGCTCTTGGCCGAATATTTTGTGGTAAGGCGCCCTATGAGCAGGCCAGCAACAATGCCGCCAAGTGCCGCGAATGTGCTGGTTATGCCCGTTATGGTGGCCGCCTTTTCAGGTCCGTTGATTTTCTCCACGATCATTGCCACGAACGGGGATTCAATTCTGCGTGAGATGCCCATCAGCAGGAACAGCAGCAAAAGCCAGCCCACGCCTGGCGACATCAGGCTCTTCAGGCTGGGCTTCTTCCTCTTGGCTGCCTTTGCCTGAAGTTCCTCCAGGCTTGGCGGCGTGAAATGCTCTTCCGCAAATACGTGGACAAGGAGGCCGCTGAGTATATAGACAGCACCGCAGGAGAAGAAGGCCACCGTGTAGCCGAAATGGTCCACCATGACGCCGCCTAGCAGGTATCCAGCCATGTCGCCGCTCCAGATTGCGGTGCTCATCATTCCCAGCGCAAGACCATGCCTTTCCTTGGGGATGGATGTCAGCAGCAATGTCTGCGCAGGATTTACTGTACCCGAGAACAGCGAGGTGAAGGCTCTAATTGACAGAAGACACCAGAAATTTGGCGCCAGTGACAGAAGCGGATACAGCAGTCCCGCGATGTAGCTGGCGCGCAGTACCATGATCTTGCGACCGAACCTGTCCGCCAGCATACCCCAGATGGGATATGCAATTGTGAGGCCTATCATGCCTGTCATGTAGTATAATGACACATATACGCCACGCATGCTTTCGTTGTCCACATGCAGGTTGTTTTTCAACAGCAAGGGTATGAATGGCATGCAGCAGCCGAAACCCGCCATTGCCATGAATTGCGAAAGTGAAAGGACTATGAGGTTTTTCTTCCAGGATGAGTATTTATC
>JAFZZD010000029.1 GCA_017615955.1 Victivallales bacterium | reverse complement strand
GGGTTATGATGATGACTTTGCAGCGCTTTGCCTTGGGCAACACTGGAACTCTGCCCGCTGCCTTGGTCCATTCCCCTTTTGCGGTGACGCCTGGCACGTATTCGAATGTCTCCCTGGGCACCTGGCAGCGCACTGGCGTCTCCGAGGCGATGTCCTTCTCCAATGGCTTCTTCAATGTGACAAGGTAGTCACCGCCAGCGTGCTTGATATTTGTAATGGGGCCAATCAAGTTGCGGTTGGGCAGGTCAGAGCCGTCCTTGGCGACATTAAGCGCCACCATTGCGCCAGTGGTCCACTTTGATGCATCGAATACATATATTGACTGTGCGCCTGCCTTGGCCTCGTGGTTTATCAGCGTCTCGCTGTCAGGAATTGGATTCACATGTACGCCATGTATCTGTCCTTTAGCATCCCATTCTGCAATGCCGAATGTGACCTTGACTGGCTCGCCGTCCTCGCTCTTGAATTCGCCGTTGAGATAGTAGAGCTTGCTTGCATCAAGGGGAATGAAACCCTCCGAAAGAATGGTGCCCTTGCCCTTCTTGCCCTTTGCCTTCCATACTGGCTCAATCACCTCCAGGGGCTCGCCTTCCGGGCGCACCTTCCGCAAATCCACCCTGGGCACAATCTTCTCGGAAAATACCTGCTCCTGAGATTGCACCAGCTTCGGCAGGGAGACCAGCTGCGCATCCGCATTGTTGCCGCCTTTCCAATCCACCGCCACGGAAATGAATATGTGCTGCCCCGCGAAGGCGCCCACTGGCACCGTCCAAGTGCGGAACTGGTTGTCAAATATGTAGGAGTTCTCCGTTTTAGCACCTTTGGTTTTATCCCATTTTGCGCAATCGAATGAATGCAGAAACTTGCCATTTACTGAAATCTCCACAATCGTGCCGTCTCCAAAGCGTTTCTGGTCATTCACCAGGGACAGTTCAACTGCCGTGTCCTTGGACGGCACCTTCACAATCGCATTAACCAGCCTCTTCTTGTTGGAGGGAATGAGGTACATAGCCTTGCCTGCAATCTTCCTGGGTGAGGGCAGTTTAGCGGCTTTGCCTTCCAGCATGCCCGACAGCGCGTTGACATAGATCATCTGCGTTGGCGGCATTTTCCTTCCATCAAAGAAGATTGCCTTGAGAGGCAGCTTGCCAGAGAGCGTGACCTTGCCGTTGCAGCTTGTTTCATGGTCGTTCAATATCAGTGCCTTGAAGCGGGCGTCCACCTGGAAATCCACTGATATCTCCTTGTCTTTCTCCTTGGAGGCCAGTTCAAGATAGGCATAGTTTGGCTGTTCATAGTAGCTCTTCACATAGACGCCCTCTGGAAGGGCGCCTGTATGCACTGCGGTGGGCTGCACGTCGCCCCTTGGTACCAGAGCATAATGCCCTTTTGGATTCAAGCCATATATGCCGTTTTCGTCCCAGATGGGATGCTTGGGCAGGAAGAGTTCCTTGTCCTTTATGGACGAGGCACCATGCAGCCTGGCGTACAATGCCTTGCCCTCTGGGGACAGCATTTTCTGCAAGACGCCGTCATTGTACAGGCTGTAGATTTTGCCGTCCTTGTCCTGGTACATGGCCTTTATGTTGGCGGGATATTTTCTTTCAGGATAGAATGGACGCAGCCTGCCTTTGGAGAACAACTGGGCACGGGTCAGCATCTGGCCGTAGAAGCCTGATTTCTCCTCTGGATCTATGCTGGTGGGCAGCATGCCAAAGCCTGAAAGCGAATCGGAGACCGACAATGCGCAGAAGCGCTTCTCGTCATTGTCCAGCCGTATCGATGAAATCCATGACCTGTATCCAAATAGGAACGCCGTCAGCGGCACCTGGTGGTAGCTGCGGTATCTGCGGAAGTTGAAGCCGCCCCATCCGTGGGTGTTGTTGAGAGGCCAGCGTATTGCAAAGGCAATGGGCGCTGGGCCGAATTCGGAGGCCATTGGCACGCCTGGCACTTTCTGCATGTGGCGAGCCATTTCCGCATTGCCCTGGGCGCCTGAAAGGCCATCGATAACGCCGTTGCCATTGTCCGCCGTGCAACCCAGTGTGTCCTGGTAGTTGGCGTCTGTGCCGCAAAGCTGGTTCATGTCCTGTATGCGATTGCCGAAGAATTCCCGCCAGCCTGCGCTCAATGGGTCGCCGTAGAGGAATGCGCCAGGCTTCAGATGCCCGAACTGGTCCTTGCCCTTGGCGGCACGCACCGTGCCCACCAGGTTTTCGTCAAAGCTGTTTTTCTTGCCATTGTAGTTGGTGATGCTGTTCTTGCGTGTCAGGAAGAAATCGCCAATATTGTCCTTCTCCCAGGCCTCGGACTTGTAAACCGCGCACAGCGAGCAGACATAGCACATCACCTTCATGCCAGAAGCATGCACGCTCTTCACCACGCCTGGATATATGTCCCTGGGCGTATAGTCTGGAATGCCCGTGGTGAAGCCCAGCTTGCGGGCCTGCCATATCTGCACCAGGACGGTCTCCTTGTCCAGCAATTCAGGCAGTTTCTGGTGGCCAGGCGCGGCTGCGCCTCCATCCGCAATAACCATGATGTTGTGGGCCCAGGACTTGGGGTTGTCGCGGATCGCAATCTCCTTGGCAAATGTCTTCTGGTACCAGTTGCGGTATGGCCATGCGGCGGCAATCCAGTCGCTGTCCCCGAAGATGTCGAACTTCACTGCTGGAGGGCGCACCTCGGTGAGTTTCTCGTAGGGAATCAGGTTCAGTCCCTCCAGCGTGAAGGCGCTGCCTTTTGGGGTGCGCTCTATCAGACCGAAGAAGGGGCGGAATGTCTCGTCTTCAACCCACATTCCAAAGGCATTGCCGTTTCTGACATAGATCATAAGCGGAGCCTCCAGGAACAAGGTCGTGTCATTCAAGCCAATCAGCTCCTGCCCTTCCGCCTTTGCCTCATATTGCAGACCGCCGAAGGAGGGCAGATACAGGCTGCCGTCTGGGGGAAGCGCATCGAGAGGCACACTGACGCCGAATATGCCCTCGCCGCCCTTGCCATGGCGTTCCATCACCAATGCGCCCTGTTCATCCTGGCTAAATACCAGCGTGATTTCATCGTTGGCGGCAAATTCCTCGCCATAGTACAGCCCTTTCCATGTGCAGCTTACTTTGTCCTGCTCCTTGCTTACGTTCAACTGTGTCTTGTCGCCAGCCTTCCCGTAGAGCTTGGTTTTCTGGCGCTTTTGTACCTGCTTTATGCTGGGTTCGCCCCATGGAAAATGAATGCGCTTCAGCTCCGTCTCCTTGCCGGTCATGTTGCCTAGGCCTGCGCTGAGCATTTTCACGCCATTTGGCGACGTAAGTTCTGCGCCATTCTCAAGATTGCGCACTGCGACGATACGCGCGTCCTTGACAGTCAATTGCACACGTTTGCCAGAAACCACAAGCGTGTCCCCATTGCGCACTGCTTCAAATCCAAAAACCATGGCGCAGACAAACGCCGCATAGACAAATAACTTAGATTTCATATTCATTGTAATGCTTCTTTGACGTTTTTAGTGGCGTGCCTCGCCAGTTGCCGTAGCGACGGCCTTAGCGTAGCGTACCCCGCCGTCGCACCAAAAGATATGCCACTACCAACAGGTAAAGCACGCCACAGACGCGACGGCGTGGCACGCAACTTGCGCGAGGGACGCCATTGGTGCGACGGCGAGGACGCC
>JAFZZD010000244.1 GCA_017615955.1 Victivallales bacterium | reverse complement strand
GTACAAGGAGCTGGCACCCTTCACATACGGGATTTTCCTGGAGAACGAAACTGACGAATATATGTTCATGTTCCTCCACAACTACCTGACTGCGGAGATGTTCTGGAATTTGTCCCTGGACCCTGACAAGCTGCTAGATCACGCCTACGAAAAGATGTTCGGCAGCCAATCGGCTCCGTTTATGGACAAATTCTTCAGGATACAGGAGGAGATCTGGGCTGAGAAGATTCTCAACAACCGCAGAATGGGCCCGCTTGGACCGGAATTCGATGTGGCAGGCGCCAACAAGCTGTGGAGCGAGATTTACTCCGAGAAGTGCATTGCGGAACTGGACGGGCTGCTGAAGCAGGCCGAATCAAAGGCTGGAGGCGACAAGGAAAATCTCGCCAGAATCTTGTACATGAGGCGCTGCTTCCTAGACACAGTCAGGGCCGCAAGGCAAAAGTTCCTGGACGAGCAGCAGTCTGTGGCGGACTTCAATCTTTCCATTCCAAAGCTTGAGACGCCAGTGGCGCTTGACGGCAGCCTGGAAGACAAGGCATGGTCAAATGCAACGGAAATATGGCTCAAGGCACTGAAGAAGGATGCAATTGAAGTGCACACGAAAGTGCGCCTCCTGCAGGACAGCGATTATCTTTACATGGCAGTGGAGGCGGAGGAGCCTGACATGGACGCGGTACGCAGGCATTTCACAGAGGATGGCGCAGAGCAGATATGGTCGGACGAAGTGCTTGAACTTTTCTTTGCCGCACCTGACAGGAAAAGCTACAGGCAGCTCATAATCAACACACTTGGCAAGAAGACTGGCTACGAGGCCGTTCTCAATGGCAGAAGTTCAAGGATTACTGGTACGTACATGTCCAAGGCTGTGGCAGTGCAAGGGAAGAACGAGCAGGGATGGATTCTGGAGATCAGGATTCCATGGAGCGAATTGCCCTGCGGCGAAGACGGCTCAATCATAGCCAATGTGGCAAGAAGCCGCCTGCACAGGCCAAGCAATCCAGCCGTGACCCTCTATACATGGAGCCCATACATAAAATCATATTCGGACGCGCTGGGGTATGGCCGCTGGGTCCGAGGCCAGGCCGACACACGGAATCTGCTTGGTCAGCATGGCAATTTCCAGGCGGAGCAGAAAGGACGCTGGTTCGGCCTCTGGGGCACGAATGACAAATCGGCAAAGTCAGGCGACATTGCACTTGACGACCGCATATTCCTGTTTGGCGGGCGCAGCCTGCGCATAAAGTGCAACGGGGCAAACAGTTCAGAATCGGTCACCATACGCCCTGCCCTCAAGCCCGCCACGCGCTACCGCATCAGCTGGTGGGTACGCACGGAAGGCATGGGAAAAGACGGCACGAAAGGCAGCGCCTTTCCGCAAATCTACAATGGCAGACGAAACGTGGCGATTCCAGGAAAGGCCGTCTCGACAGACATGCCATGGACGCACTTCAGCGGCGAATTCGAGACCGCGCCAGCCGAACCTGACAAAAAGCCCGTGATGTACATAAGCCTCTATAACTACAAGAGCTCTGGCACTGCCTGGTTCGACGGAGTTGAGCTTGTTGAATTGGGTCCTGCGGCAAAGTAGCATATATTATGTGAACCGCATTTTGGGAAACTCAACAAGTCATAAAAGGGGAAATGATGGGCGCAAGAATCTATCTGAACGGCGAATGGCATGAAATACCGCGGCAGGGCGGCATCATAGACGGCACAGCCCTGGAGGCAAAGTGGCTTGATGACAGGGATGGTGAATTCTCGCTGCGCAAGCTCGCAATCGTCAACAAGGGCAATGAGCCGATAGGACTAGGAGCCTGCCATCTGTTTGAGGAGGAGGACCTGCCTGATTTCTCGCCAGAGGACAGGGTGTATCTGGATTCAGGAGGAGGCTGGCCCTGCGGATGCATAAAGGTCACGGACTGCATAAGGTCAAAGAGTTACGAGGCGGAATACTGGAAACAGGTTTTTCTGCCTGAAGAGGACATCCAATGGGCCAGGGAGACAATGGGCGTCGAAAATCTGGCGCTCGGGGTGCCTGGCGCGAACTACTCCTTCGGCGGCATGGCGGC
>JAFZZD010000243.1 GCA_017615955.1 Victivallales bacterium | reverse complement strand
TGGGCACCCAGATGAAGGCCGTTGGCGAGGCAATGGCAATTGGACGCAACTTCAACCAGGCATTCCAAAAGGCAATTCGCTCCCTGGAAACTGGGCATTGCGGCTTCGGCCTGGAGAAGAAACTGGCTCCATTGGCGCAAATGGACGATGCTACCATTGCAGCGGAACTGGCACGCCCAAATGCAGAGCGCGTCTATATTCTGCATGAGGCACTGAAACGCGGCTGGGCACTGGAGAAATTATACGATTTGACTGGAATTGACCTGTTCTATCTCCGCAAATTGAAGGAACTGATTGACTTCGAGACGCAAATCAATGACACGCCCGAATGCCTTCGCCAGGCAAAATGCCTGGGCTACTCGGACAGGCAGCTGGCATTCGCACTCGGTAAATCCGAGCAGGAAATACGCGCACTGCGCAAGAGCCATGGCATTATCCCCTGCTATGGCACCGTGGATACCTGCGCAGGCGAATTCGCAGCCACAACGCCATACTACTACTCCACATACGCTGAATATGACGAGCCAGTCAGGGACGCCAAGGGCAAGAAGAAGATCATGATTCTGGGCGGCGGTCCAAACCGCATTGGACAGGGCATCGAATTCGACTGCTGCTGCGTGCATGCCGTCTTTGCTTTGAAGGAGGCGGGATATGAGACCATTATGCTCAACTCCAATCCGGAAACCGTCTCCACCGACTACGATACGGCGGACCGCCTCTACTTCGAGCCGCTGACGCTGGAGGACGTGCTCAGCGTGTATGAACGCGAGCAATGCGATGGCATAATCGTGCAACTGGGCGGGCAGACGCCACTGAACCTGGCCAGCGAACTGGAGGCGGCAGGAGTGCATATCCTTGGCACGCCGCCAGCAGACATCGATGCGGCGGACGACCGCGGCATATTCAAGGGCATTGCAAAGGCGGCGGGCATATGCCAGCCACCCAGCGGAATGGCCTCCAACGCGGAGGAGGCAAGCCGCTTGGCTGCGCAGCTAGGCTATCCTGTTCTTGTGCGCCCCTCGTTTGTGCTGGGCGGCAGGGCCATGGCAATCGTCAACGAGGAGAAATATCTCCGCAAATACATGGCTGAGGCCACACGCGTGTCGGAAGGGCATCCCGTCCTGATAGACAAATTCCTCAGCGATGCGCAGGAACTGGATGTGGACTGCATTTCGGACGGGCAGCTCACCGTGGTGGGTGCAATGATGGAGCATGTGGAGCAGGCTGGCATACATTCAGGCGATTCGGCGTGCTCGATACCGCCCCGCGATTTGCCCCAGTCCGTGCTGGATGAAATCCGCGCGGCAGCCAACAGCCTGGCAAAGGAACTGCATGTGGTCGGTCTTATGAACATACAGTTTGCGGTGCAACATGGTGTCTTGTATGTGATAGAGGTGAATCCCCGCGCATCCCGTACAGTGCCATTTGCCAGCAAGGCCACAGGCATTCCACTGGCGAAATACGCCGCATTGTGCATGACTGGCAAGACGCTGAAGGAAATTGGCTTCACCAATTCTCCCAAACTGCCCTATTCCGCATTCAAGGAAGCGGTCTTCCCCTTCGTCAAATTCCCTGGCGTCGATATCACACTCTCGCCCGAGATGAAATCCACTGGCGAAGTCATGGGACTGGACTGGGATGCGGCGAACGCATACCTGAAGTCACAGGATGCCGCGGGCAACCGCATACCCCATTCAGGCGGCGTATTCCTGTCCATCCGTGATGCGGACAAGGCGCTGGCACTGCCCTTCATACAGCAGCTCGCAAAAGTCCACAGTTTTGACTTCTATGCAACGGCGGGCACTGGCGAAATGCTCTATGCCAACGGCATTCCATGCCACGCGGTATTCCGCCTCAGCGAGGGACGACCCAACCTGAAGGACCTGATATTGGAGGGCAAGGTGTCCTGGCTGGTGAATATTTCCGCACCTGGCGACGATGGCGTCAAGATGCGCTCCCTGGCAATACAATACGGCCTCCCCATAACAACCACCTGCGCGGCGTTGCAAATGGCCACCGACGGTCTGGCATACTCCGCCATCGACGCAGGACGCCTGGACGTGTGCTCCCTCCAGGAATACCACCGCATGGTGGCGCATTACACGAAATAGGCAGTGGCAACCGCGAAATAACTGCGTCGCGGGCGTCAATACAAAAATAACGCTATGTTCCCCAAGAGGGTAGGCAATTGAAGCCGCGAAGCGGCCAGTGTCCGCATTGGCACAACCATAGCCGGCGCTTGTTTTTTCCACAGCTTTGCTCCGAAGAGGGCTGCGGAGCAGCCCCATTTGAGTAACCGCAGGTGGAGCGCAGC
>JAFZZD010000242.1 GCA_017615955.1 Victivallales bacterium | reverse complement strand
GAAAAACACAAGGAAGAAGGATCTTCAGCTTCTGGCAAAAATAGGTTTCGCCCCCTTGGACAGCTATGCTGTCAGGGGCTAAAGGGTCATATCGGTAAAAAACTAAATGATTGTGTCTAAGCAAAGGGTTGCTTCAGCACCTCTGCAATGCCATACTAAAATCTGCGGCAATCTGGGCAAATCTGTGGATTAATGTAATCTCTACCCATCCGTGCCCCCCGCGTTAAAGAAAGGAGCTGAACACTTACCAATTTAGTTTCGTTCAATCACGGCTACTTCCTGGCTCTGCAATTTCAGCTGCAGGTAGTTCTTGCCGTCCTTTGTGATCTTTGTGCCGCCGTTTTCGTCCCGCAACTTTCCTGTGGCATCGAATATACGGCATTTGAAGTTGCTCTTGTCGCCCCAGCCGAACGTGCCGCTCACCGCAGTGATAATCTTGTTGTCGCCGATGACACAGCCACGGCGCAGTTCGCGGAAGGTAAACGGATAGCAGAACGCCACTGGATTGTCATCCCACGCATACCTCACATCGTATGGCATGGTCAGCATTCCCTCGTACAAGGCACGCTGCAATTGAACATGCAGCCTATTGGAGAATGTGCGCTGAAGCCCCAGCGGGCAGAAGCCCAGGTGCCCCCGCGCCAGCTGGTCTGGATATCCGCATTCCGTCAGTCGCAAGGGTGTCTCCTTCTTGAGTTGCGTTGCGGTCGTCCAGGTGAATGGGTTGCGGTTGGCATGTATGCCGACGCCCTTCTCGCTGACATGCTTCATCAGCCATATCAGATAGTCCTGGGACAGCAGCTGGTAAGACCCCTTCTGCGCGATGAGCTTGCCAGTCTTGATGTCGATGTCGCAGCTGACACCATCGGTCTGGTTGTATGTGAAATATGGGTCTGCACCTTCAAGGTAGTCGAAATAGACGCCGTCCGCCTTCCAGTCATCAATCATCATATCCACGGTGTTTGTCACCATCTTGCCGAAGGCGTTATCACGTTTGGCAATGTAGAAGCGACAATTGGCCTCCATTGGATAGCTGCCGTTCTTGTTGACCACAACGCAGTCGCTGAAGCGCTTCAAATCATCGCCTGTGGCATTGCTGAAATAGATCGCCATGTAGTTTGCAAAAACTCGGACGCCCTTCGGCACGATCTGCTTGAATGCAGCCACGGTCTTCTTCATGTTCTCGTGAACTTCCTTGTTCTCCGCCAGCGCAAGCCCCCACTGCCAGTCGCCTTTGCGGCTGCGGTTGTTGATATGCACTGCGGTCATGCCCGCGTTGGCCTTCCAGTTGGGCTTGGGCATTGAGACCACGCTGCGGAATGTGCCGTGTATGGTCTCCCCATTCAAATCCCAAACATGCCTGACCTGGTTTATGAAAGTGAAATAATCCCCCTTCTCCACGGGATACACCTGCATTTTCAGCGTGATTTTCGCCTTTGGCGCAAGCATGAGCTGCTCGTCCCTGATCTGCACCGCGCCAGGCACGGTATAGTTCTTCGCATGTATGCGCAGCACGTCGTCTCCTGGCACCAGTCCCAGTCCGCCTTCCTTCCCCTGCAGGAACATGGTGGGGTTTTCTGGGAAGTAGGTATAATCCACAATGGGTTCCGTCACCTTAAGGCCGCTGTTGTAGATGCAGCTTTCGCCCGCCTTCAGCTTGAAAGGCACCTCATAGCGCACCATGACTGGCACGATTTCGTCGGTCAGGTTCTCCAATGTGTCCCTGACTTCAAAATGGCCTGGCTGCCTGTCAAGTTCGCGGCTTATCTTGTAGAATGCACCCTGCCCTTCGTATGTCATCGCCTTCACGTTGTTCTTGGCAACCCAGCCCTTCTCCTGCCCGCGGCCCGCCGGGATCGTATTGAACTTGCCGTCGCCAGGATAGGAAAACGATGTATGCAGCCTGTACTCCTCATTACCAGACTTGACGATGACCGCCCCAGCCTGTCCAAAGCGCACGCTGTAGTTCTCCGCAAAGTTGGTCCGTGGTTCGAACACCTTGTTCGCTGCGGAAATCTCCGCCAGCTCCTTCAGCCAGAATGGCTGCTGCCTGACCTGCGCCTGGTCTGGTTCCTGTATGGTCAATGAGCGCACCACCATGGGGAATGTGCCCCGCTTGTTATTGGTGTCCGTCAATGAGCCGCCCATGGCCTTCACTGCGGCTGGGGACATTGCGCTGTACAAAACCAGCGTGTTCTCGCCCGCCTGGCAAAGCCCAGTGATGTCGAACACAAAATGGGAACGGCTGCATTCATTGCTGCTGTACTTGTTCTTCGGCGTGTCAATGCCCTCGAAGTCACCTGCGTAAACAAGGGAGAAGTAGTTGCCGCCCTTCTTGAGCACATTGTCCTCGCACCAGTTGCCAGTCTTGATGGAGTTGAAGTTCACCTTTGGCGGGCACCAGCGTCCTGGTTCGCCAGTACGACCATTGATGAAATGGAACTCCATCGGGCAATTGAGATAGGAATCAACGGGTATCAGCTTTCCATTCACGTATGGAAGGAAGCCCTTGGCATTGTAGCCGCCAAAGCCGCCAGGGAAATCCAGCCGCGCATCGAACTCCAGCAGCAATGAATGCCCCTTGGCCGGCAATTCCTTCAATGTGAACTTGACCTCATCAGTGCTTTGCACAGGAATGCGCACCTCTGCCTTGCGCTCAAATACAAGCTCGGCCTTCAACGCAATGCAAAACAACGCCAGTATGCAGAAATACAGCTGTCTCTTCATAAATACACTCCTCCCTTATTCGTCAAAGTCGTATGGGAGGCGTATGCAGGAACTCTGGTTGTAATACGCGTCAGCAACCTCGCCGTTCTGGAAACGCTTTGTGCTGACGTGCCCACCCAGCATAAGGGCATTGAATTGCGCTCCTGGGTGATTGGGCTTGCTGCTGTTCTGGGTATGCTGGTCCCTGCATGAGACGCCGCCGCCATTGGAGAACATATCCAGGTAGATGATGCTGCCAGGATTGTCCCTGCCCACAAAGGCGCGGGCACCCTTGGCATTTGCCCAGGTGTCCCACTTGGCATTGGTTGAAGGCCTGTCCTTGAGAGCATTCTCAACAGATGAGAACACATAGTAGTAATAGCTCATTGCGCCGCTGCCCGTGGTCTCGGTGCGAGTCTCGAAGTTGAAGTCATCGCTGGGGCACTTGAAATTCTGGCGAACTGCATTGCATGTCGCCTCGCCATTGGCAATGTTCGTGCCGCCAAAATAACCATTCATGTAAAGCAGGTTCACTGGCGAGTTCCTGTTGGTGAAGGTCAGCTTGTAGTAGCCGCCACGCTGGTTGGTGTATGAACCGTCGGGCACTGGCATCCATGAATCATTGTCGCCAGAATAGACCGCGCTGGTGATGCCAATCTGCTTCAGGTTGTTGACACAGCTGATCATCCTTGCCTTCTCCCTTGCCTTGCTTAACGCCGGCAACAGCATTGCAGCAAGAATCGCAATGATCGCGATTACAACCAGCAATTCAATTAAAGTAAAATGTCTTCTGTTCTGCATTTTCCGCTCTCTTTGTTTTATGGTTAAACTAAAATCAAAATCCTTACTCGATGATGAGGAAATCCTTCCAGTCATTGATCTTCACGCTGATGTTCCAGTCACCTGGCTTGCCCGTGATGACAGCCGCGCCGTCCAGCGGGATGGAGCGCCCATTGGCGTCAAAGCGCAACGCCACTGGCTTCTCCTTGCGGTCCCATTTCGTGCTGTAGGACACGCAGGAGACTATGCGCTCCCTGCCCTTCACCCAGCCACGATGCAATTCCACTGGCGTGATAGGATAGGAATGGTTGATGGGTCCGTATTCGCCGCCTTTCTCGCCATCAGGCGGGAATGTATTGCGCACCGACGTATGCACATAAAGTGCGCCATAGCGCAGATATGCCCTTACGCGTGCCAGCAGCCTGGGGCCATTCTCCTCCTCGGCTCTGTGGGGGCCGTATCCCATTGGCGTGGTCAGCTGGTTCATCACCACGCCAGATGCGTCTGGCGGTATTGCATCCAGGTCCTGACGGCCAATGCCATTGCCCGCCGCCTCGCAGAAGTTCATGTATGGAATTGTCTGCATTTCGCGGGTGGTGGGCGCGCCGAAGTTGCACAGCGCAATCTTGTTCCTTCCCAGGATGTAGCGCAGCCAATTTGCGCGGGCAGGCGCCGTCAGTGGCCCCAGATGCGTGAATTTGCTGGCGATTTTGCCGTTGGGAAGCACGGATATGGAGAAGCCGTCCCACTTGGTGTGAATGGTGGCGTTTGCCGAGCTGTATCCGAACATGTCCTGGTACACGCCGTCAAGCCCAACCTCGTCAAAGAGGAACTTGTATTCCTCTAGCCTGCGCTTGTAGAAATAATTGCCAATAACTGGGTGCACCTGCAATTTGAGGCCTTTGCGGACCGCCCCGTCCTCGTCCTTGTCTGGATATAGCTCCAGTTTGCCGCTGTGGCTTAACGTGGCCGAATCACGGAAGGGTGATTCCATTACTCGCTTGTATGTGGCAGGCGTGGCCTTATGCCAGTCAAAGCCCTCTGGCGCTGGTGTGGTGAAGTCCTCCTCCGTGAGGTAGTACGTGTATGTCTCCATTGAGGCCAGGAACAGCGCGTCTGGAATCGTGGCGCGGATGGTCTTCATTACTTTCTGCACGTGGTCCCTAAATTCCTCCTTAGTCTTGAATGCCATTCCATCCCAGTAGTTGAACCAGGGATTGATGGTGAAAGTGCGGGCATTGCGGCGCGTGAAGTATGCCTTCATTGCCGCAGGGTCAGCCGCCAGGCCACGATACACCTCGCTGCGGCGAAGCAATGTGCGCACTGTGATGAAGGGGCCTGGCAAGGTGACTTCTGGCACCTGCCAGTCCTTGCGCAGCCTGTTCAGGAAGTCGAAGAAGTCGCCCTTCTCTGGATAGAATGTCATGACGAACTCACGCTTTCCGCCAGCAGGAACACCGATTCTCCTGCTGCCGAAAGTGCAGAGGTTGCGGCCATTCTCCCGCACCTTGACAGTGGCCTCCAGGTGGCAGCGGAATATGTCATCCTCCACAACCCACGCCATCGCATCATCGCCTGTGGAAAGCCATCCCGTGGGGTTGGTGGGCGGCATGCGGCTCTCGGAGGCGGACAATGACTTTTCCTCGCCGTGCAGATACCAGTCCTTGATTGCTGACTGAGGCTGTAGATAATGGCTGAACACCACCGCCTGGTCTTCCTGCGTCAGGTTCGTGATCGTGTCCACCATCCTGATGCGCCCGTCACCCAATGGGGTGATTTTCCTCTCCAAGCAATAGAATGCGCCCTGAGCCGTAACGCTGATTTCGTCCTTGCCCTGCTTCACCTTGGGCTGCCATCCCTTTTCACAGTCTTTGACCATCGCAGGCGCCAGCAGGTTGCTGCCCATATACGGCTCCTGTGGGTAGGCATACAGTGTGTTCAGCGCAAAGTCCGCCTTTCCAGCATGGAGCAGCATTGCCCCGCCCTCAAACACCTCCACGCCTGGCAGCTTTGCCACGACTTTGCCCTGCTGGGAGAACTTGTCCTCCTCAAGTGCTGGCAGGCCAAAGCGGTTCTCGCTCTTCCACAACGCCTTTACCTCATCCTCGGTGATAGCCCGTTTGTAAAAACGCAGGTTGGACAGCACGCCAGAGAAGCAGTTCGTCTTGCCAGTGCGCCCCAGGTGGAAGGTCTCCTTGTCGTGGTCAAGGGTGGTGGGCACGCCCTCATTGCGCTCCGCATCCAGCTTTCCGTCAATGTATATCCTCATTGACTTGCCTGGCTTGAATGTGGCCACCACATGATGCCAGGTGGATTTGTCCAGCACAGTTCCGCTGTACAGGTTTGCGCCCCGCTTGGTTTTCTTGTCCTTGACCTTGAAATGTATCTGGCCTGGATGGTTGAGGTTGTTGCGAATGCCGTAGGTGGCATCGCTGCGGAAGCATATCGCACCCCAGTTCTCATTCCACCAATAGGCGGAAAGCCATACGGCAATGCTGAACTCGCCGTCAAATTCAATGGGAGGCAGCACCACCTGCGCCTGCCTGGACACCTTCATTCCGCCAAAGTCAATCAATTTCAGTCCGTCCCTGCTCATCCAGAACGAGCCTGTGATCTTGGCTGGAGGCAGCCTGTTCAGTCCCTCTTTGGCTTCAGTGCCTTCGCCATCGTGCAGCGGATACCACGCCACCTCGTCAGGCAGGCTCAATGCCCACAATGCAGCCGTCAGCGCCAGCATAATCAGTAGAATTGCCTTCTTCATGCTTCTTCCTCCAGAATAAGGTGTTTCAACTTATTGTAATTTTGTATTCCAAGACCTTTGCCGTGTATTTCAAGAAAGACAGGCGGATTCAGCGCAAACTGCCCTGCCCTCCACGCCAGGAAATATCCCGCCAGCGAAATCATCTTCGTGTAAAGCCCCGTGAATGGGTTGTGGTTGCCTGAATCGCCAGCCGCTGGCTTCAAGACAACCTGGTGGAAATGGCAGCCATTGGCGATGGCACCCATTTCCGCGTAGTAGTCGCTGAGATTCTCCCGCGAATTGAAGGGCGCGTTGTTGCGGGCGTGACCAATGTCCAGGTGGAAGCCGATTCTGGCATTGCCGCTTGCCTCACGCAATTCCTCAATCCAGTCACGGCATTCAGCAATCGTGCAGCCATAATTGCGCTGTGCATCATCCGTCTTTCCTGCGTATGTATGCAGATTCTCAATGCCAATGTCCACAGGCGAATCAAGCAATGGTGCCATTCTTGTCATGAAGTTCGCCAGCAGGCGCTCCTTATGCTCAGGGAAGACGGCGGCTGTGACAGCGGGCACATGCAAGGTCACTCTCTGGCATCCCAGACGCAATGCCCTTTCCGCCGATGCAAGCAAGGCTCCTCCATCGTCCTTGGCAGT
>JAFZZD010000241.1 GCA_017615955.1 Victivallales bacterium | reverse complement strand
CCCCGCTGACTGGGAGACGCTGAATGCGGAGCTGCGCGGTGATGCACGCGCCCTCTCGCTCTATGGCAACGGCAAACTGCTGCCACAGGTGGCTTGGCAAAGCAATCCAGACAGCAAAAACGCAGAAATCAACAGGGACATGGCAGCCGCTGGTGCCAGGATATACCGCGTTGGAAATGTCATACCTGACAGATTCTGGCTGGACGAAAACACCATCGACCTGCAAAGATACTATTTCAAATACTTTGACAACATCCTGGAGGCAGACCCGGACGCCCTTTTCTTCGTGGTTATTCCTGTCGCCCAGTCAAACTGGTGGCTGAAAAAATACCCAGAGGAACTGGAGCAATACCTGCTGGACAGAAATCACCCCGAACTGGGCAAAAAGCCAGTCAAGACATTCGGCGGCCCATTTTCATCGGACAAGTGGCTGGAGCTGTCCACCAATATGGTCAGCCGTTTCGTCAAGGAAATGGAGGCCTCCAAGTATGCCAGACATATACTCTCCTACCATGTGACCAGCGGTGATTCCGCCGAGTGGTACTGGCCTGGCACCTTCAGCGGCCTGCCAGGATATTCCATCAGGACAGTTGAGTCATTCCGCAAGTTCCTGCGTGAAAAGTACAAGGGTGACGAGGCGGCGTTGCGCACCGCATGGAAGGACGCCAAAGTCACCTTCGACACTGTTGAAGTCCCCACAAACATCGAGAGAACCGCCGCTGAAAACGGCTTCTTCCGCGATTACCCAAAAGTCGGCACGAAGACCCTGGACTTCAGGCACTACCTGAACTACAGGACAAAGCTGGGCTTTGACATGATCTGCGGCGCGGCCAGGAAGGCAGCCCCGAAAGGCAGGCTCATCACAACGTATTTCGGTTATTCGCTCTTCTACGCTGGAAGGCAAAGCATATTGCACACTGGAGGCCAGCAGTTCGTCGCCGAGGCCATGCGCTCGCCTTACATTGACGGCATCTGCACACCAATAGACTATCTCTTCAGGCGCGGCGGCGAACCTGGCATAAACATCGCCGGCTACTCTGGCAGCGGCCTTCTTTACAACAAGATGGTCTGGCGCGAAGATGACCTGCGGACCCATTTCCACACGCGTCTGGAATGGGGCAGAACCGCCACGCCAGAGGAAACCAGCGAAGTCATCCACAGAAGCGTTGGATACACACTTGCCGACATGTACGGCGCCTGGTTCATGGCGCTGGAGGCAAAGCACGGCTTCCACCAGCAATGCGTCCTGGAGCAGATTGCGCTGGACAACAAGGCGCTGGCACAGGCCGACAAGGAGCGCCGCGATGTGTCCGAGGTTGCGTTAATTCTGGATGAAAAGGATTCCATCTACGCCCTAGCCTGGCTGCAGGACTATTTCGGTCGCTTCGTCGTAAACCACGTCTGGGGCACATACCAGGCCGCACACTCCGCTGGTGCTCCATTCAAAGTTCACCTTCTGGAAGACCTGGAAGACACCAATATGCCTGACTACAAGCTGTATGTTTTCCTCAATGCCTGGTCCATAACGGACAAGCAACGCCAGGTCATACAGGCAAAGCTGGCCAAGAACAACGCCTGGGCATTGTGGCAGTATGCGCCTGGCTACATGAATGCGTTGTCCGTCAATATTGACAACATGAAGGCGCTCTCTGGCTTCTCCTTCAAGGAAAAGCGTGAGGGCGAGACGGTGCGGAAATACGAGGTCAAGCCCATGCTGGCAGTCCAGCCCGAGGACGGCGTCACAATCGAATACGCAGGCAAATCCCCTGTATTCGCGCAGAAGGGGCGCATGATGTGGTCACTGCTCCCGCCTAACAACAAGCTGCTGGCCCGCGTCTATGGTATTGCTGGCATACATAGATACGCCGAGCCTGGCGACCTGCTCCTGGCAAATGATTCGTATGTGGAATTCCACCCATTCAAGCCAGGGGACAAGACCATCAAGCTCCCCCGCAAACGGAAGGTCAGCAATCCGTATGACAACACGAACTATGGCTACACAGACACAATCACCCTACGCAATCTCCCCACAGGCAAAAACATCCTCCTGAAACTGGAGTAGGCT
>JAFZZD010000240.1 GCA_017615955.1 Victivallales bacterium | reverse complement strand
GGCAAAAAGTGCTTTGGCTTCGTGAAAATGGACGCATCTGAGATCGCTGGTCTGAAAGCGAGGATATGAGGGGGCGGTGGCATCGCAGAAGCGGCGTGGCATATCCCCTGGGGTTAAGGTGCGCGCGTTTGCGCGCACCCGTTGGCTTGGCGCACCTGTGGTGGCGCAGCTGCGGCGTGGCATATCCCCTGGGGTTAAGGTGCGCACGTTTGCGCGCACCCGTTGGCTTGGCGCGCCTGGGGCGGCACAGGAACGGCGCGCCGTGATGGCTGTCTGGCGAAAGAAAAAACGACAAGGCATTTGTTTTTCCTAAAAAAGAGGGTATAATTATTGAAAATGCATTTTATCTATATATCATAAATCTTTTTGGAGAAGACCATGAAAAAGAGATTCACCTTGATTGAGCTATTGGTTGTGATTGCCATCATCGCAATTCTTGCGGCGATGCTGTTGCCTGCGCTGGCCAAGGCACGCGAGAAGGCAAGGGCCATCTCCTGCACCAGCAACCTGAAGCAGCTGGGGCTGGGCTTCCTGATGTACTCAAATGACAACAACGACATGCTGCCTGGCCTTTACATCGATTCCATCTACAAGTCTGACACGCCGCTGATTTCCGGCGATTCAAATTGGCGCCTGGCCTCCGATGGCAAGTACTACAAGTGCTGGGCCTATCACATCTATGACTACGTCGGCGACAAGAAGATGTACATCTGCGCGTCGAACAACAAGACCTCCGGCGGCGTGAACTATGGTGCACCGCGTGGCTGCTCTGCCGCTGGGTATATCCTGAACTCGCCGCGTTCCCTGGGGACCATCAAGCGCGTCTCTGACTTCATGTGCCTGGGCGACAAGATGTGCAATGGCGGCGGTGTGGCGTATGTCCTGAGCGAGCAGTACTATGAGATGACAGGCCCGCACAACGACATGGCGAACCATGCACAAGCGGATGGTCACGTCTCCAGCGCCAAGATTTTTGAAGGGGCTATTGGGCATGGATGGCCGGATCCCGCTGCCAACTACACGAAGTACATCAACTACGATGTCTGGGGCAAGTGGAACAACTAGGTTTGATTTCATAGATTGTTTTGGGAGAAGAACATGAAAAAGAGATTTACCCTGATTGAGCTTCTGGTTGTCATCGCCATCATCGCCATTTTGGCGGCGATGCTGCTGCCCGCGCTGAGCAAGGCGCGCGAGAAGGCGCGCACCATCTCCTGCGCAAGCAATCTGAAGCAGATTGGCCTTGGCTTTGCGATGTACTCGCAGGACTACAACGACATGCTGCCTGGCCTGATTCAGTCTGATTACGCCCACACCAAGAAAAGCGAGCCTCTGATTCCTGGCAATACCACGTGGTGCCATGCATCCGATGACATGTACTACTACGACTGGCTGCATCAGGTCTATGAGGAGATTGGCGACATCAAGCTCTTCGTCTGCGCCTCCAACCAGAAGATCAAGCAGGGGACGACCTACGGTGCCTCGATGGGCAAGTCGAGCTCCGATTACATGCTCTATTATCCGCGCTCCCTGGGCACCATCAAGCGCACCTCCGAGTTCATGTGCGTGAGTGAGAGGAGGGGCAACGGCGGCGGCGTCCACTACATCCTGCAGGGGCAGTACTATGAGATGATCGGCCCCCACGGCGACACCGCAAACCACGTCCAGGCCGACGGCCATGTCGGCAACGGCAAGGTCTTCACGGGCAACATCGGCCATGGCTGGCCCGATGCCAACAGCGCCAACTACAACATGTACCTGAACTACGACATCTGGGCCCACTGGAACGACTGAGTCCAGGTGCTTTGGCCTAGAGTTTAAATGGCAATCCCCGATTTTCTTGGCGAAATCGGGGATTTTTGTTGTTCGCGGTACGCAAGCCTGGAAAACAGCGCGGATATAAGTCAATAAGGCACTAACAACTACGAGGGCATGACATGGACCAGTGCATTCAGAAGGAAACTGCTGGAATAAAGGTTGAAGAGAGAATGGCCAACTGTCATACTCTCCTTCAATTGCGTCTTCGTTCGCCTGACACTGCAAGCGATGAAGAATGGCGACAGACATTCCAGATGATTGCTGAGAATCCTGGATGCTGTGATGAAGTCTGGTTCTCCACTGGCATTGGTGTTCCGCCGCTTGAATGGCATGTGGAAAACGCGCTCCGAATTGCGCATGGAGCAGAGCAATTGCGCAACCTCGGCATTGAGGCAGGCATTCAAATCCAGGCCACCATTGGCCATGCGGACAGCATTTCTGCTTTGGAACGCACGGACGGCAAAACGTGGCGAGGATGGACTGGACGTGATGGAACAGAATGTCGCTTTTGCAATTGTCCGCGTCAGCCAGCTTTTCTGGATTATATCCGTCAAATGACGGAATGCTATGCAGCCTGCAAACCGTCTAGCGTTTGGATTGACGATGATCTCCGAATTATGGGGCATGACCCCGCTGTGCCATGGAGCAAGGCGAGTGACGGTTGGATTGGATGCTGGTGTGATAGATGCATCGCCGATTTCAACGCCGAAACAGG
>JAFZZD010000239.1 GCA_017615955.1 Victivallales bacterium | reverse complement strand
GGGGTTCTTTCCAGCGCGTCCCGCGCTGGCTACCCCCGCCAACATTTTTTTGCAAAAATCTGGTCTGAAAATTGTTTTTCATAGGTACCACACTATATTCCGCTTAACTGAAAGTCACATTTATAATACAAGAGGATAAACTCGGTCATGAAGCGTATCATCTTTCTTTTATTCACGGTGTTTTGGGCCTATGCGGGAAGCAATCTGGTGCCCAATCCCACATTTCAACTGAATGACAAAGGCGGCATAAAGGACTGGGGCAATCCCAAGGCCATTGCGGAGCATTTGAGCGTAAAGGACGCATCGCTTCACATTGAGCTTCCCGCGTTCAAGAATTTCAAATTGGATTCAAAAATCATCCAGCTCAACCAGGAAAAGCCAATTCCGCTGCGATATAGCCTTGACTTCAAAGGAGAAAGCTTCCCTTATGACTGGCATCATGGCATTCTTCTCGACAAACTTGAATACATGGACGGAACCAAGGCACCCTGGTCACAGACGCATTTCATATTTCGCAGTCGGTCAAAAAGCTGGTGCACCGAGACTTTCACAATGAGGCCGCCAAAGCCCATAAAGTCCTTCCGCGTCACACTGCTCTTCACCAGCGCGCAGCCAGCCGACTTCTGGCTGAAGAACATTTCCATCACAGAGGAGCCAAATGCATTCAGCACACCTGACTGGCAGGACAATTTCGGCAAGCATCCCACCAATCTCGTGCCCAATCCTGGCTTTGAAATCGTAAAGGACGGCGAGGTGAAAAACTGGGTCAGGTTCTCGGAGTTGCACCCTCTCAACGCTGGCCTGAAACAAAACCTGGACATGGAACTGGACAAGACAACCAAGCACGGCGGCGCATATTCGCTGAAGCTGTCCAACTCAAGGGACAGTCTCTGCGGCGCGGCAAGCACCATCCTTTCCGTGATCGACCACACGCGCCACTTCACATTCTCCGCGTATGTCAAGGCGGAAAACGCCACGGGCAACACATACATCGAGGCCTTGTTCTACAGCCAATGGGCGCCCATGGGCATCGGCGGCAATGCGGGTGACTACATAAACAGGGTTTACAGCAGGATGGACCTGGTGGGCGCATATCAGTCCGAAATGACCAGCGGCACCCACGACTGGCGGCAACTGTCCGTCAGCATGCAGCCACCGCCCAGCGCGACCCACGTATGCTTCAAACTGCACACCAACGACAACCATGGCAGCGTGTGGTTCGACGACCTGATGTTCGATGGCTTTGGCGACGCCGTCCTGGAGCCGATTGTCAACCAGGCGAGATACCAAGCCGAGGGTGCCAAACGAGCCTATCTGCGCAGCAAGCTGCCAGACACAAAAGGGACTTTTGCCCTTTACGACGCCAAGGGCAGGAAAGTCATGTCCAAGCCCCTGAAATTCAAGGGGTCTGACGAATGGGGAAGGAACGAATTCGAGGCTGACTTCTCCGAGACCAAAACCTGCGGCGACTATTCGCTGCAATTCAATGTAGGCAAGGATGAAATCAAGACCGAGGCATTCAGTATTCGCAATGACTTTTATACCGACCTGCTAGAAAAAAGCCGCTCCTTCATGTTCCACAGCAGATGCGGCTTTGACATTCCTGGCTTTCACAAGGCATGCCATCTGGATGACGGGCAGCTGCGCTCGAAGACCAATCTTCTCAATGGCGGCAAAATCATCGGGCATCATGACTGTTCAGGCGGCTGGCATGACGCTGGGGACTTTGACAAGTTCCCCGTGGCGGCGGCACCAGTGGTCACATCCTTGGCCCGTGCTGGCGCCAAGTTCAATTCAGCGGCTCTGCTGGACGAGGCGAAATGGGGTGCGGACTGGCTCTGCAAAGTTGCCACTCCCACAGGCATCTACTACAAGATTGAGCGCATGTCGCCAAACGGCAGCGTGGTAATTGACCTGTGCCGCCCCGAAGCGGAAACCGACAACATCCCAGGCAACGAGGATGACCGTGTCGCCATAGGGCCTGGCCATGACATCATCTGCGCCTGGGCGATACTTGAGTACGCATTGACGGAGAAGTCGCCTGAAGCCCGCAGGAAATATGTCGAGGCAGGCTTGATGCTATACAATGACTTCATCAACTGCGAGCCGAAGATGAAGCGGGCGCAGACACATGAATACTATTACGCCATGCTGGCGATGATAAACTTCTCCCTCCATAAAATCAATGGAGACAAGGCACATTTCCACAAGGGAGTTGAATATTTCAGCAAGATGCTGGACATAGCTGAGGAACGCATGGACAAGAAAGATTTCAGCGGCTGGAAGGATGAATATACATACGCACTGGGCTGGGCCATAACATCACTGGAACTAGTCATGGAATATAAAGACCTGCCAATCAAGGACAGATGCCTAAAGGACGTGAAAAGGGTGCTGGACGAATTCGTTCTCCCCGCGCAAAGGGACTATTCTTACGGCAACATTGATTTCCGCAAATGGAAACTGCCTGGCGGGCATGGGCACGCCTCCATAACACAGCTGGCAAACGCCACGCTCCTTGCAAGGGCGGCCACAGTATTCAAGAACAAGGAATACCTAGACCAGGCCGAGCTGTCCTTCATGTACACGACTGGGCTGAACCCGCTGGGGGCATCATTGACCGCCGGCGTCGGCAGGAAAACCGTCTCCACATGGATTGCGCTTTCGCCAATACCAGGCTGCAACAACGGCACCGTACTGACTGGCGGCGTGCAGAAGGCCGCGCGGCGCGCCTCGGGGCGCAAAAACATAGTGCCCTCATACATCGCCAACGAGAACAGCGACTACTGCACGGACAATCCGCCGAACTATCCATGCATGGTGCTGGCGGGCACAAAACCACTTGGCCCGAATGCGTTTGTACAGGAGTCCTGGGAGTCAGTGAACGGCTTCCAAATCCAGGCTATACAGGCCATTCTGGAGGCATACAAGAGCCTGAGACATTGATTGCGCGGCAAGAATGCCGCGCCACAGGACAGGTTGCGCGGCAAGAATGCCGCTATATAGAACTTCTGGCAAAGATGTTTGCGTTTTCAAGTTATCATTTATAGTATTGCTTTCACTAGCCTCTTTATTACCCCAAAAGGAAAACTAGACCATGCATCATTTAAATTCAAGCAAGGTGTTATTTGTTCTGTGCCTGTTGGCGTTTTGCGCATTTGCGCAGAACCTGATCAAGGATGCGGATGTGAACATAAAGCCGCTGTCCCAGGAGTTCAAGCCGTCGGAGGACAAGTCACAAGGCACGCTGGAGCTGTTCACAGAGGACGCCACCTGGAACCAGTGCCTAAAGCTGGAACTGAAGAAGTTTGGACAGAGCGGGGATGTCTATAGCTCGAATTTCGGTGTCACGATAGGCGGGGACGCAAAGACATACGGCTTCCCCTGCAAGCCAGGTGCAAAATACAATTTCTCACTTGAGGCGAAGGGCACCGCCACACAGATTCTCCTGCTGTACAAGGAGTGGGACGACAAGGGCAAGGCAACAAAGAAGAACACCAGCATACATGTGTTCAAGCCCCAGAAGGACTGGACTGTCTATAAGGGCATCTTCACCACGGCGCAGAACAGCAAGAGAGCCGCGCTGGTAGTGCAGTTCTGGGACGCCAGAAGCAAAGAACCCGCAAAGATGAAGAACAAGCTTGGGGACTATGTTCTCATTGACAAGATAACCGTGGAGGAGGCGGACGAGCATTCCGTATTCGAGGCAAAGCCGCAGGCCGCCGTCCCGCGAAAGGGTGCGCTGCCAGTGGTGCTCATGGCTGCGGACAATGCGGAAAACGCGGCCTGGCACGCCGGCTTCAGGGATTTGCTGGAGGACAAGCCGGCACGCTTTCCCAGCAAGGTGCGCGTCTATGCCGATGACAAGGCAATGCACATTGACCTCCAGTACAGAGGAGCCGCGCCAGTAGTCAAGCAAGCCGAGGATGGCTCGCGGCAGATATGGTATAATGACTTGGCGGAAATCTTCATTGAAAACAAGGCAAACAAGCTGCTCTACAACCAGTTCGTGGTGACTGCTGGGGGCGGTCGCTGGATGTCAGCCGTCAACAAGAAGGCAGACTTCAAGAGCTGGACCGCAAATGTCAAAGTGCTGGCGGATGGGTGGGACGCCTCGATTTCCCTGCCATACGAGTGCCTGGGTCTTGCTGGAAAGCCGGCGCAGGGGACGTACCTGAAATTCAACGTGTGCCGCGAGCACCGGGTGCCAGGCCCATTTGAGGCGCTGGACCCAAGCAAGGGCAACAGGCGTTCCGAGTTCGACATTGTGGATGATTCCTCAATGGTGTTTTGCGGAGGAAAGTATGCGGACCAGAGCAAGTGGGCGGTACTGTTCTTCGGCAATATGCAGAAGTATGTGGACGAGGTGCTTGCGAAGCTGAAGAACCAGGAGTTCATCGCCAAGGCGAAGGCAGTGTCCCTGGCGAATCCAGGCCAGGCCATGGCAGAATTTGAGACATTGCTGGAGGCGGACAGGATGTACTCCCTCTCCAAGGAGAAGTTCATCGTGGCGGAGGTGCCAGTGTTCAAGGACACCAACATACCATTCCTGCCTGTTGAATTGAATAATCCAAAAACGGAGGTTAAAATCCGTGCCGCCGTTAACGAGAAGAGACCTGTCGCCTTTGCGCTGGCGAATATGGAAAACGAATACAATGAGTACCGCGTGAACCTGGCATACGGATGGCGCAGGCTGGAGCCGCAAAACGAGTATTACACGTTGGCGAAGGGGCTGTCCTCTGCGGAAGGCGTGCAATTCCCCAAGGAAAAGATAACACTCAAGCGTGGTGTGCTCTACAGGGACGCCAGCACGGGGCAGCCTGGCAGGCGCTATGATCTGCTGGAGGAGCTGCCACCATCGGGCGCAATGCCAGTGCCCGCCAGGCAGGCGGCCCTGCTGTGGATCGACTTTGACTGCAAGGGCGTCAAGCCTGGCATCTACAAGGGACAGCTGCGTGTTACGCCTCTTGGCAACAACGGCTTCAAGAAATACAGGCACGTAAAGGACGGAATGGCCATCGAGGATGAAACAAAGGTCATTTCCATCGAGCTGGAGGTGCTGCCCTTTGAGCTGAAGGAGGCGGACTATCCATTGAATGCGTTCCGCACAGCCTTCACGCAATACCAATATGACTTCATGAAGGAATACGGCTGCATCATGTACATGGTGCAACCCTGGTATTTCTGCTGCACATTCGATGCTGACGGAAACATCACAGCTACAAATCCAAAGGAATTTCTCGTTCCCCACATAAGGTTCCTGAAGAGGAACATCGGCGAGGGCATCCCAGGGCACAAGAAGATCTTCTTCGCATATTCGGCATATCCCGTTTTCAAGAGAGTCCATGTGGGAAGGGACAACAAGCACCTGGCGTATGACACGCCACAGTACTGGAACGCATACCGCAACTGGCTGAAATATGTGGACAGGCTTCTCGCCGAGAATGGCTTCAGCAGAAGCGACTACACGGTGGAATTGATTGACGAACCCAATCCAAACAGCACCAACAATGATGAAATGCTGAAGATATTCACGGAGGCGAAGAAGGCAATTCCAGACTTGAATGTCACCGCCACCAATGGAGAAAGGAACTACTTCGACCTGGTGCAGGCATACACGGACAAATGGATTTTCTCCCAGCACATCTTCTCCGAGGAGAAGGAACGGGCCAAGACCAAGGCGTTCCGCAAAGCTGGCAAGCAGGTGTCAATGTACGCCTGTGGCACCAGCATGAGGCAGGATTGCTACAGGTACTACAGGCTCATTGCCTGGAAGGCCGCCAATGTGGGAGGCGATTTCGTCAGCATATACCAGATGTTCAGCCAGCAGCCTGGAATGGACTTCAGCAAGGACATGGGCGATGTGCTGGCATACGACACTGGGGACAGGATGCTCCCCTCCGTGCGCCTGGAGAACCTGCTTGTCGGCATCAACGACATAAGGTATCTGCGTGTGCTGGAGCGCCTGGCCCAGGGCGATGCCAAGGAGGCAAAGGAGGCGCGCTCCTTCCTGTCAAAGGCAACGCGTGAGGTTGCCCAGGCCAAGCCCCATGACGCGTCAGTCGCCGATGCCATAAGACAGCAGGCCATAGAATTGATTTTGAAATTGCAGAAATAATTACAAGCTAAACAAACGAGGTAATCTTATGAAAAGACACGCGAACTTCACTTTGATTGAGCTGCTGGTTGTGATTGCCATCATCGCGATTCTGGCGGCGATGCTGCTGCCCGCGCTAAGCAAGGCACGCGCGAAGGCCAGGTCAATCAGCTGCACCAACAATCTCAAGCAGCTGGGTCTTTCGGAACTCCAGTACACCATGGACTACGAGGACCAATTCCACGGTTGGGCATTGAAAGGCAAATTCACAGTCCAGGACTACACCTTCTCCGGCATAGGATGGTCGCTTTTCCTGGGAATGCACAAATACACCGAAATACCAGGCTCTGAAAAGTCCGTGTTCTTTGATCCAGGACAGCCAGACCTTACAGCTAATGAATATTACAATTCCACCAAGCCGGAAACTAATTTCTACAAATACAACAACTATGGAAGCAACGAAGGCATTATGCCAGCATACGCCGGCGGGCCTGATGCAACTGGAGCTGCAGTCCCCTGCACAAAAGTCCAGAATATTGTGAACCCCGGCAAGAAGCTGATGTTCGCGTGCGGCTCGCAGCGCAGAAACAACACCACCGAGGCGGAAGTTCCAAACGTTGCCAACCAGGCCATCAACTACAATGCCTGGAATGATACATCGCCATGGCATAAATTCAGGTATCCGCACAGTGAGGGTTCGAACTTCTGCCTGATTGACGGGCACGTGGAGTGGGTGAGCCTCTCCAGGCAGGTGGGTCTCTCAAATCGCAAGCTAATAACAAATGCCGATACTAGCGGCAACTGGTAATGGCCTTTCCATTAAGTGCGCCTTTCACCCAGGACATGACCTAGCGCCAATCCATGAACGAGACAGCCACACTTCTGACAAAGTATCTTTTCCGTGAAGACCCCGAGGTGGATTTTCGCATTGAGACTGGAACGGCTGCAAACCGCATGGGCTTTGCAAAGATCAGGCTGTTTCACGAAGGCAAGCCAGTGGAAGGCGCGCAGATCAGGTATCGCCAGGCAAGCCACCAATTCCGCTTCGGGGCCAACCTCTTCATGCTGGACCAGTTTGGCAATGAGGAGGAGAATTCCAAATACAGGAAACGCTTCGCCTCCTTGTTCAACTTTGCGACAGTGCCATTCTACTGGTCTGACCTGGAACCTGAACAGGGCAAGCCGCGTTTCAGCAAAAATGCGCCCCCAATCTATCGCCGCCCGCCGCCTGACCTTTGCGTGGAATACTGCAAAGAGCACAACATCGGCATGAAAGGGCATTGCCTGCTATGGCAGACCAGCATGCCCCAATGGGCCTCCAACGACCGCATGGAACTGGAGGAGCAGATTGAAAAACGCTTCAGGGAAATCGGCGAACGCTATTCACGGGACATACGAGTATGGGACGTAGTCAATGAAAATGGCTCATACCAGGACGGATGGCGCTATATGCTCCTGAACCAGGACATGCCTGAAAAACATTATGAACTCGCATTCAAGCTGGCTGAAAAATACTTTCCCAACTGCGAACTTCTTCACAATGACAGCTTCTGGCCGCAGCGCCAGTGCTACTCAATGCCCCTGCTTCTCACGGAAAACCTGCTGAACAAGGGCTGCAAGGTAGATGGCATAGGCACATTCCTGCACCAGTCATGGAACGGGAAAACCAACTTCGAGGCGATGATGCAAGGCGCACACGCCGTAAGCCTCAACGCAATGCGCATACTGCGGGCACTGGATGCCCTGGGGCGGCTGGGCCTGCCCGTCAATGTCTCCGAACTCACCATTAACGGCTATCTTGGAGACGACTACCAGGAACAGGTGCTGGAACGTCTCTACCGCCTGTATTTCTCGCACCCTGCCGTCAATGGCATCTTCTACTGGAACCTGGTGGATGACACGGCATACGTCGGCGTAACCTGTGACGAGAACAATGCCAAGGGCGGCCTGCTGCGCAGGGACTTCTCTCCCAAGCCGGCATGGAAGGTGCTGGAACGCCTGGTCAAGCAGGAATGGACCAGTTCAGGCACTCTGGAATATCATGCTGGAGAAGCAAATAAATTCCAGGGCTTCCACGGAAAATACGAACTCGAAATCAAGACGGACTTCGGCACGTTCAGACGCGAAATTAATCTCAGCAAGTTCTCGGAAAACCGCTTTGAAATAAGTCTGTGATGTGAGTAATCCAGCCTTTCCCGCTGGCTTTCGCCAGCGGCACCCTACAGTTTGCGCCTTGGTGCGGTAGTTTTGAAAATTAGCTCAAAAATGGAGTTTTAGAATGCCCAAGTTTGTTCAGGATGACTTTGTGTTTGGCGTGCAATTCGTCCGCGGAATGACGCCGCCCCCTGAAAGCTGGGATGAGGACATGCGGAACATCCGCAAACTGGGCTTCAACACCATACGTGTCTGGCTGAACTGGGGCACATTGGAACCGCGCCCAGGAATCATCGACTATGAATGGCTGGGGCGCTTAAAGACGCTTGCCGCAAAGAACCATCTGCGTGTGGTATATCTCTTCCATATCCACAGTGCGCCAGAATGGGCGATAAGCGCACACAGGGACGCCTGGTACGTGAATCACGAGGGGCGTCCCTTTGAACCCGCAATACGCAGCAACACGCCGTCAGGCGGCTGGCCTGGTCTCTGTCCTGACCACGAAATCACACGTCTGCTGGAGGAGAGCTTCATTGAGCGCTGCGTAAGGTTTCTGGGAGATTCGGCATTCGCATACGAACCCATAAACGAACCCCATTCCTGGATTGACGCAAGCAGCAGACCCTTCAAGGACTTCTGCTACTGCACCGCCACACGAGCCAAATTCCGTCTCTGGCTCCAGAACCGCTACCAGACGCTGGAAGGCCTTTCCCATGCATGGGGACGCCCTTTCGCGTCCTGGGAGGATGTACGCCCCAACACATGGAACAGCGGGTACATAGACAAGGTGGATTTCCGCACATTCCAGATGGAGAACATAGCAGGCCTTGTGGAGAGGCGTGCAAATGTCATACGCAAGTTCACCGCGCGTCCTGTCATCGCCCATGCCTGGGGCGGTGGAGCTGACACCTGCAGCGAGCTGGGCAGCATGGCATTTGACGACTGGAAGAACGCCGCGGCGCTTGACGCCTGGGGCTGTTCAGGCTTCCCATGCGAGGCAAGCCAGCTGGCGCCGCTGGGGCTCAGCATGGACTCCACCCGCAGCGCCGCTGAAGGCAAGCCATTCTGGCAATCCGAACTTACTGCCGGGGAGCCAGGTTATGGCTTTGACAATGTGGACATCTCACCCGAGTTGCTGGCATTGTTCTCATGGGAGTCCGCCAGCCACGGCATATCAGGCCTGCTGTATTGGCAATGGCGGCTTGAGCTGTATGGGCCAGAGAGCATGCATTTCGGCCTCACAGACCGCGCGGGACGCCCCACGGGGCGAGCCTTGGCAGTCGCCAAGGTGGGCAAGGTTCTCACGGACAATTCCAGGCTGATGCTTGCCGCCAGGCCGCCACAGGCTGAAATCGCCATTCTTTTCCATCCCCGCGCAATTCTCATGGACCACGCCATGCACGGCAACTGCACGAACACCACCGACGCGCTCATGGGATACTACCGTGCAATGTGGGACAAGGACATACCCGTTGACATACTCCACACGGAGAGGATCACAGCCAAGAAGCTGGCGCAATACAAGCTGCTTGTGCTGCCCGCCGGATACCTGATGTCACAGGAGCTGGCGGAGCTGCTGAAGGGCTATGTCGCACAGGGCGGAACATTGCTGGCCGACCCGATGACGGCCTCCTGGGATGAAAACACTCGCATGGAACCCGCAATGCCTGGACGCGGGCTTGACAAGGTGTTCGGCGCAAACGAATGCAAGTTCTGGACTGCGCCCAATGCCAAGTTCAGCCTTGCCACCAGCAAGGGCAGCTTTGAACTGGAGGGTTCGTACATCTTTCAGACATGGAGGCCTCTGGGCAAGGCAACGGCATACGCCATGGACAAGGCAGGGCAGGTATTCATAGTCCGCAACACATACGGCAAGGGCAAGGCCTTCATACTAGGCGTCACGCTGGGCAACATGTACTCCAAGCGAGCCAGCATCAGCGATGACATCAAGCGCAAGGAGACAGCCGCCGTCCCGGATGCGGGACGCCTTTTCTGCGACATCGTGCGCGAGGCGGGCATTCAAATACCTGAAGCTGACGACACCATCCGCTTCCACCGCCTGCTTTTGCCCAAAGGCCGTGAACTGCACTTCTACCTGAACCAAAGCGAGGAGGCAGCCCCCTGCAAATTGCACGCGCCAGGGAAAAGCCTCATCAGCAAAAAGAAAGTCACAACATCCGTGTCATTGGGCAAATATGGTGTGGAAATGCTATTGATTCATTAATTTGGAGCCTAAAGCAAAGCACAATCTGTTACGTTTACTGAACAAGTTTACATCATGGAGCGGAAACAATGAAAATACGCCAGAATCTTCACATACACTCGTTGCATTCCTGTGACAGTGCATGTGCGACCATCAATGACATACAGGAGGAGCAATTGGCCTGCGGGATGACGGAGTTCGGCATAAGCGACCACTACCATACTCGGCACAACCTCTGCGACATACAAAGCTCATCCAACGATTTCCGTTCCTGGCATAAACGCCCGCCGGAATTCCATTTCGGCATGGAGATATCCTGCATGGCAAAATGGGAATGCGACGCAATCAGAACGGGAAATTACCAGCGCATCGGTTGTGACCCCGTATATGGACTTCGCCGCAACTTGCCACCAGAAGGAGCTGACTTCTCGCCCTGCCTGGACATCGACGAGGAGGCCCTCAAGCAGAATGGCATCGAATACGTAATCGGCGGGGCGCATTGGCCGCTGAAGATCACATATTGCCTGGAGGAGGCCTGCGAGGACCTCTTCAAGCAAATGATGTTCTTGGCGGAGAACCCAATGATCGACATCCTTGCCCACCCATGGTATCCGCTTAACGTGGCCCACAACTGGGCGGCTTACCGAGATCCCAATAACAAGAAGGACGTCAATGACTACACTGTGTTCGCAAAAATCCCCGCCTGGATGAACGAGAAACTAGGCGAGACGCTTGCAAAGAACGGAACCTTCGCCGAAATCAACATCGGAGAACTCAACGACCCCAAATGCCCGTCTGAATACCGCGATGCACGCTGGCGCCAGCTTGTGCAGTGGAGGGAAATGGGCGTGAAATTCACCATTGGAACAGACCAGCACTCGGCACACTACAACCCTGCCCTCATCGCCTCCGCTGAATTGCTTCTTGACCTCTACGGCTTCAAGGAAGACGACATAGCATACATCTTCCCAAGGGAAAACAAGTAAAACACCAGTCGGCTGTTGCATTATCTGCGCGGCCATGCGCGGCGCATCAGGACGCTATGTTTCCAGCCGCCACTGGCTTTGCAAAACAACAGCCAGCCGCAACACACACAGACATGGTCATGGAAAAAGGAAGTCTTTTATTATTGAATGACATTCGCGTCAGGAACACCCTGGCCATATTGCGGGCCCTGCTGAACCACAACGGCTATTCGCGGGTGGAGCTGGCCAAGGCGGTGGGTTGTGACAACACTGCTGTCACCCGCGCCATACAGGATCTTATGTCCCGCGGTCTGGTGAAAAGCGCGGGCAAGACGGAGGCCGCACATGGACGCCCCCGGGAAAAACTGGTGCTGTCGGACCGGGGCGGCCTCGTGCTGGGCATAGCCCTCAGGCCCAACTACATAATGGCAACACTCTCCGACTTGCAGGGAATGCCGCGCAACCAGTCCGAGCACAGCTTTGGCACGGATGTGAGCTGGGATGAATATCTTTCCGCATTGGATGACATCGTATCACGAATGCTGGCCTTTTGCAACGCCAGGCTGGCGGGCGTGGGCATATCCACATTCGGCCCGCTGGTGGACAAGGAAGGCATCATCATGGCCAACGCCGCCAATTTCTCCACGCAAGGCGGCTTTGACATGAAACGGCATTTTCTGGACAAGTTCAAACTGACGCCGCTGTTCGCGGACATGATGATATGCAAGATGCACTACGAACTGCATACGCATCCTGAACTTGCGCACGGAAACGTGCTTCTTGCCCACTTGGGACGGGGCATTGGCCTATCCATGAGCTGCAACGGGGGAATTGTAATGAGCAGAAACCAGCACGGTGGCGAACTGGGGCACAACATCTGCGAACCCGATGGGCTGCCCTGCACCTGCGGACGGCGTGGCTGCCTGGAGACAAGATGCTCAGTCAGGGCAGTCCTGAAATGCGCCAGGCAGGAATATGGCAGGTCTGACTTGTCCATAAGGGAACTTGGCAGAAGATATGAAGACGGAGAGGCCATTGCCGCCAAGGTGGTGGACAATGCCCTGCGCTACCTGGCAATCGCCCTCGCAAACCAGGCAAACAACTGCTTCCCTGATTCGCTGATACTGACTGGCGACCTGCTTTTCCTGGGCAAGACATTCCAGCAGAGGCTGGAGGCAAATGTGCGCGAACTACTGTTTGACAGCGCAAACAGAGCCATGAAGATGATATTCCAGGATGGCGGCGGCAATGAGGCGGCAGGTGCGACACTAATGGTGGTGGACAAACTGCTGTCCTCGCCAGACGCCTTCAACCAGGCCTGCCCAAAGCTGGATGACTAACAGGAACGAAGGGACTACATAACCCAGATATCACTGTTGTTCTCCCTTCGTCCCTTATTTATTTTCATATTGCAATAAATTCACCATTCTTGCTAGAAAATATATGGCAAGCTAAATATTGCCACAAAAAAATGCATTGCACCCCCTTGCGTCTCGCTTGTTTGCATGATATAATTACCGAGTGAAAAAAACATCATTGCCAATCACCAAGGC
>JAFZZD010000238.1 GCA_017615955.1 Victivallales bacterium | reverse complement strand
TAGTGGTACATGAGCCAGACAATGACGGCCTGGGGCGGTTTTTCCGAGAAGGAGAATATGCAGTCGCCGTAGCTGTCGCTCCAGCCCCTGTAGAGCCGTTTGCCGCTGTAGCTTGCCTTGCAGTCTCCGTAGCTTTCGCTCCAGCCCTTGTAGATACGCCCGTCCTTGCAGGTGGCGATGCAGTCGCCGTAGCTTTCGCTCCACCCTTTGTAGAGGCGTCCTTTCTTGTAAGTCGCGATGCAGTCGCCGTAGCTTTCGCTCCAGCCCTTGTAGATGCGCCCGTCCTTGTAGGTGGCGATGCAGTCACCGTAGCTTTCGCTCCACCCCTTGTAGATTCGCCCGTTCTTGTAAGTTGCCTTGCAGTCTCCGTAGCTGTCGCTCCACCCCTTGTAGATTCTTGTTTCCGCATGGAGGACGACTGCGATTAGAATGGCGAGAACAAACAATGCCCTGTTCATGTGTGATTTCCTTGGTGATTACGTTGTTATTCTGTAAAATTTATGCTGTAGAGGTCGCATTCCTTCATTTTTACGTGGAGGCGGAACTTCATTGGCGGCAGTTCTGAAAGGTTCTTGCCGTTCCATTCGGGTTCCCAGCAGATCTTGTCTCCCCAGAATGGCTTCATTTCCTTGAAGGTGTAGCCTGGAATGGGCGTGCCGTTTTCATCGCATATCTCCAGCTGTATAAAGCCGCCTGCGCTGGTTGCCAGATTCAGTTGCAGCTTGCCCTTGCGCCTGAACAGCACGCGCGTCATCATGCTTCCAGTCTGCAGACCATTGCTGCTCAATGATACAAAGCCATCCATGCGGAACTTGTACATGAGCTTTTTGCGTCCGTGGTACATTATCAAATCGTCCCCATTCTGCACGATGCCCCATGCGATGTAGTTCATGCGGTTCAGCCAGCGTTCGCCGTCCAGGCCAGGCGTGATCCAGGCGCCAGGGCAGGGGCGTTCAATGCCCCTGCCGTTGCGGGAGAACAGCATTGTCACGTCTGTTGCGCTGCCTCTGTCACCAAAGTAGCGGGTGGCTGCGCCAACATAGATGTGTGGTGCGCGGGCGTATGGTGCAAGGCCGCTGACATATAGATGCTCGCCTTTCAGGTTGACCTTGAGGAATTCAGGCTCGCTCCAGTGAATGAAGTCCTGGCTGGTGACTTTCGCAAAGGAGCGCAAGCCATTCAGTCCATCGGCGGTTTTCCAGACGCGCATGTACATGACATAGCATTTCTCGCATTCGGAATAAAATACCACATTCTGTGAATCCAGCCCATGCCCGCCTGTCTTTTCGGGAGTATAGGCGATGACTGGAGCGTCTCCATATTGCTTCCAGTGTATGCAGTCTGCCGAATGGAAGGCGAACAGCCCCTTGGTCTCGCGAACGCCTGCCACCGCCTTGTACCGCTCCTCTGGCTTGCAGGCGGGATTGCTGTCATAGAATGGGACGAAGTTGTGCGTTATGGCATCTTTGCCGTATAGCAATGTATTCGTGGGCACAGGCTTGCCTGGAAACAAATGCAAGTCGGGCAAATCCCACTTGAGGCCGTCAGAGCTTTGTGCAATGCCCACATATTCTCCAGGATGGTTGTTGTACATCTCGCCCTTGTAAACGCTGTCCACTCCCCTGTAGAACAAGCAGTATTGCTGTGGAGCCTTCAGTATTGTCACATAATGCCCGTCAGGCTTGCTTGGACTGCATGGCAATTCCACTGGAAAATGTGGCTTAAGGCTGACGTTATGCGCCTTGTCAATCAAGAAGTTGTCAATGAAAAGCTCACGTTTCCCTGTGACATCGTAAAATGCGCTCATATTCTCCTCCTGCGCGGCAAGCGTGAATGCCAGTATCAACGTGAAGGTGATGAAAAAAGATCTTTTCATTTGCCGTTATTTCAGCTTTTTTCCGCAATGGGGGCAGTATGTGATTTCCTCTTTGTCCTCTTTGCCTTTTTGTGATTGCAGGTGCTCCATGAATCCCGAGCTGATGATGCCTGTTGGTATGGCCACCATGCCGATGCCGAGTATGGCGATGAGTGCGCCTATGATGCGCCCGCACACGGTCACAGGGTAGATGTCGCCATAGCCCACGGTTGTCAATGTGGCCACTGCCCACCACAGTCCGGAGAAGGCGTTCTTGAAACTTTCCGGCTGCGCGTCATGCTCCGCATAGTAGATCAGGAGCGACGCAACGATCAGGAGCAGGAGCACGACAAAGAAGGAGGCCACAATGTCCTTGGCCTTGCTTTTGAATATCATGCCTATGGACGAGAGGGATTCCGAATAGCGGCTTAGCTTGAATATTCGCAGCAGTCTTACAAGACGCAAAGCCCGTAGCCCCAGCAGCTTTACGGGGAACAGAATGGGCAGATAGAAAGGCAGGATTGCCAGCAGGTCAATGATGGCCATTCCTGAAAAGATGTATTTCCTAAATGCTGTCAGCCGTTTCTCGTTGGGGAAGAGAAAGTCCGATGTCCAGAGGCGAAGCAGATATTCCATGGTGAAGATGACAATGCTTATCTTCTCTAATATTATCAGCGTCTTTGCGAGGCTGGCAGGCAGATTGAATGTGATGGCAAAAGTGCCGATGATGCTTACCATGATGAGAAACATGATGAAGCAGTCGAATATGCGGCTTGCCAGCTTCCCGTCCTCCGCTGGTTGGATGACCTCGAATACCTTGGCTTTGATTTTGCGATACATGAGGCGACCTTTTACGTTACCGCGTCCAATTTGTTTTGAGGTAAAAAAATGGTGGCAAGGTTGCATCAAAAACGAAAGAGCCTCTCCCAGCACGAACTTATGCATGACGAGAGTGTTTTTGATTTATGTCCTTGTTCCCCCTCCAAAAAAGCGAAATGTAGCGAAAGGGAGCTACATCTATCTGGATATGAATGTCATGTGGTTACCGAGGATGAATCACCGTCCTGTGTCAGCAGTATCCATCTCCCCCCGTGTCCTGTCGGACCTTCACGTCTAATCAGGCCTTCCGATTGCAACTTGTAGAGCTGTGTCCTGACCTGCGCAGTGCTGACCGTGCCAAGCTGCTCCGCAATGGTTTTCGCAGATGATCTGGAATTGGCGCGAATGGCATCCATAATGGCCTTTCGGAATTGCCGAGGGTTTTTCGCTATGAGAGGGGCAACATTGTTGCTTGGGAGTCCAGCCTCAGGACTGTGTTCATCATCCAATGGGATTGTAAGCGTGAAGACATCCGCCTCGTCAAAGACCGGTTCTGCACCGGAGTAAAGACTGACATACTTGTAGAGATTCCGCACCCCCGAGCCAAGCTCGTCGGCGCGTCCAATGGCATGGAAGAAGTCGGCGATGACGGGATTCTTCGGACGCGGGCAAAGGTTCTGCAAGGTGATGTGCCCGGGCTGCAGGACCTTGTTGGCATTGTCGGCAAGCATTGTGTTCCTGCGGATGATGAGACGACCGGGGCGGGAACTTGTGTATTCGCGGTGAATCAAAAGATTGCCCACCGTCTCACGCAGTATCTTGTCCCGCAAGCTGACCGTCGCGCCGTCTTCCAGGCAAAACTTGTCTGGCAGCCATTTCTGCCCGAAGGCAATCAGGCTGTCGTATGCTTCAATCAGGTTTGTGGCAACCGTGAGGCGGTCATCATACCTGTCCTCGTTCACCCTTTGGAGCAGGGCGTCGGTCTTGTAAGCAGGGAAATGCCGTCCGATCGCCTCGTCCTTTCCCAGCAGCAGGATGGCGGCAGCGTTGAAGCAAAAGTCGTTTCGGGCAGCGTCATAGACATAAAGCCGTGCGCTTTTGAGCAATTCCATAGGCTCAAGCTCCTTCCACGGATGGTCGGGGCGGAATGCACAGGCCATCTTCCTGATTCGCGGAATCAAGTCAAGCCGCAACTCCTCGGGAACAACATCAGGATAAAGAATCTGCTCAGTGTAGATGTTCCGTTTGCGGATATACATCTGCGCAATCTGGTCTGAACTGGTGACCTTTATGTCCGACTCGTCGATTCGGTCATAGCAGATTCCCCGAAAACGATGGACATCGCCGCTGCGAGGAACTTGAATGCGGATGATTTTGAATCCATCGTAGTCCAAGGCTTCGGGAAGCACGCAAAATGGCGGATTCAGCAGATTGGC
>JAFZZD010000237.1 GCA_017615955.1 Victivallales bacterium | reverse complement strand
GGCCGCAGAGCGGCCCAATATCAATAACCCCACGCGCCGCAACGCGGCGCAACGCGGCGCGTGGGGATGCGAGCCTTATTAGAGACACCGGCCCCAGCGGGGCCGAACTGCCACTGGCAAGACACCAGCAATAGATTTTCAGGACATAGCCATGATTTTTACCGCTAGGAGAATGAGAATTCACGCTGGAAGAAATCCCGCGTAAACCTGGCCTCGTCTGGCACATTTTCAATTTCGCGGTCACCAAGAATAACTATGTCGCTGATTTTGCCTTGCGCAAGGTAAGCTCTTGCCTTCTCAAGCTGAAATGACAGGAAGTCCACCGTATTCGGTGCCTGGGTGGCGAAATAATCAAATAGAAACACGCCAAGCATTATCTTCTTGCCAGGGAATACAAGCCTGCACTTCTCAATGGCATAATCCATTTCGTTCAGCTGATACTTGTATCCCAGCCACAGATTCACTGCATCCACGTATGGCTCTATTTCCTTGATTTTAGGAGATTCCAACTCCGAGGCATACACAACGGAATACAGCTTCAGCCTGTCGTTATGGGATTTCAGGGCATTGCGTATTTCAGCAATCCCCTCCAGGGACAAGTCCCTGCCATAATGCCCCACTAGGTCATCAATGATGCCGCCCTCAATATTCTGATACTGCAAAGAGAGCTTGCTGAGGCGTTCCGCCGTCTCCGCATCAGTGCCCCTTGATGCGCCAGGTGAACGGCTCACCTCTGACAGCTGGCAAAGCAGCCGCCTGGCACTGGAATGCAGTGCAATCGCATCTTCGTCAACGGGACCATACACATAGACCACATTCTGGAAGCCAAACCATCTTGCGCCGTCCATTGCGCAGTCAGGCTTGGTGCTACCGCCCCAGTATGGCGTCGGTCCGCCCCAGAGCCAGGTGTTTTCCCTGCTAAAATGTGCGGAACCTGGCTTATCCAGTTCACGCTGTATCTCAAAGACAAGTTTTTCCAGAAGCCTGTTGTTTTCCCTACACTGCTCTTCTATCTCCGCTGGCACAGGCTGACCGAACTTGCTGTACTTGTATGCCTTTCCTGCAAGTTTCTCCGCCTCCGCAGCCAATTCAGCCTTCTTACAAAAAAGCTGGGACAGCTCCATGATGCTATTCTCCGACAATCTCTATCAGTTCGACTGAATTGGGCGTCAGCAAGGTCTCGCCAGCAAATGACTTTTCGCCCTTTTCATCGGGGCGGCATTTCTCCAGACGCGCACGACGTGAAATCTGCTCACGTTCCCAGACTGTGGGCATTGCAGGGCAGTTCAAGCGGCCCCATGTAGTGTAGGCATTGCTGAATACCTGGTCTATGCGATAGCGGCGCACGATGAAATGCTCTGGCAGATTTGCGATGCTGAATGAAACAGGAACTGGCTCCCCTTCCCTGCCGAAGTCCCAGACATGGTTGTATAGAGCGATTACGATTGCACCATCCTTGCGCCTGGTGGCAAATGCGCCAGCATCTGGAGAAGCGCAGCATATTTTGCAGGGAATCGCCTCCTCGCCCAGTTTAGCAGCCATGGCAAAGGCATTGGCTATTGGCTTGCGCCAGCCACGTGCGGTGAAGAAGGTTCTGTGTCCGTCAAAGTCCTCGGTATTGTGGTCCTGCCCAGAAAGGCATATCATCATGCGCAAAGGCGGTATCGGCAACTGCCGCATCAAGTCAATCAGCCTGAAATAGAATGCGGAATAGTATTCGGTCTCGCGGAAGCGCATGCGTGGCATTTCCTTTATGCCAAGATAGCCTTCCGCAGCTGCAGCCCACTCGTCAATCACAGCGGGAAGTTCGCCAAGGCCGCATTCCGCCATGATGCTGCGATACTGGCAGTACTGGTTCACAATGCTTTCCGGGCAAATGCGATGCCTCAATGGGTCATGCACATCCTGGGGAATGGAACTGTAGCAATGCATCGAAACAAAGTCAATGCGTGTGCCCTTGGCGCCGGTGACATAGTTCTTTCCGCTGGAGACGTGCTCCATCACGCGTCTGAAGAAGTCCTTGTAATGCCCGCAGGAAGGGCCTC
>JAFZZD010000236.1 GCA_017615955.1 Victivallales bacterium | reverse complement strand
CTGTATGGGATTGGTTGATTGTCGCGGCTTTTTTTGCAATCACATTGGGTATAGGCCTTTCTGCCGCAAAACTGGCTGGCAAGAGCATGTCGGAGTTTTTTGTCGGCGGTCGCAGCATGCCATGGTGGCTGCTGGGTTTCTCCATGGTGGCGACGACATTCTCGACGGATGTGCCGAATCTGGTCACCAACTTCGTGCGCGAAAAGGGTGTCTTTGGAAATTGGAGCTGGTGGGCAATGCTGCCTTCTGGAATGATGACGGTGTTTCTGTATGCAAAGCTATGGCGTCGTTCGGGAACGATTACTGATTTGGAATACTATGAAATTCGCTACAGCGGCAAGCTCGCGGCTTGGCTGCGCGGATTCCGTGCTGTGTATCTGGGCTTGTTCTTCAATGCAATAGTCATGGCTTCGGTAAACTTGGCCGCCATTAAAATAGGCGCTGCCATGCTGAATCTCACGCCAGTGCAGAGCATTGTGGGCGCAATGGTCATCACCGCGTTGTTTTCCGCTGTCGGCGGACTGCGTGGCGTGCTTTTGAGTGACTTTGTGCTGTTCATCGCTTCCATGGTCGGCGCAATAGGAGCGGCTCTCATTCTCCTGCATCTGCCTGAGATTGGCGGTATTTCAGGTTTGGTGTCGAAGCTTTCTGAATCGCCAGAACTGCTTAGGAAAACAGAAGTCATGGGCTATGCCAGCAAAGCTGACTTCATTGGAATGTTCCTCATCCCGATAACCATTGTATGGTGGAGCGTATGGTATCCTGGAGCGGAGCCTGGCGGCGGCGGGTTCATCGTCCAGCGCATGTTGGCCGCAAAGGACGAAAACCATGCGGAAGGGGCGACATTCTTCTTCAACCTTGCCCACTATGCGCTTCGTCCATGGCCGTGGATTATCGTTGCGCTTTGCTCGCTGATAATCTATCCAGACAGGCAGGCCCTCATAGCAGCAGTGGGCGGCATTCTTCCCGAAAGCCAAGTTCAAAGCGATGTGGCGTATTCGCTGATGCTGACCAAGTTGCCAGTTGGCTGGATAGGACTTATGGTGGCCTCCCTTGCCGCCGCATACGTCTCCACCCAATCGACGCTCCTCAATTGGGGGGCAAGTTATCTTGTGAACGACTTCTATGGACGGTTTGTCAATCCGCAGGCGACTGACAAAAAACTGGTGAACATGGGACGCCTGTGCACGCTTCTGCTGATGGCTGTGTCAGGAGTAATATCACTGTATATGGAAAGCGCGATGAATAACTTCAACATCATCCTTTCCATTGGCGCGGGCACGGGACTGTTGTTCATGGTGCGTTGGTACTGGTGGCGCATCAATGCGGCCTCAGAGGTTACCGCAATGGTGTCCTCGTTCATATTTGCCGTTTACTTCAATATTGTTCACAACCGCTTGTTCCCGAACATGCCGCTCGGCGACAGCGAAAAGATGATTTACGCCGTTGCGTTGACGACTTTATGCTGGGTGCTGGCAGCAATATTTGGACCGAAAACGGACGAAAATGTTCTGTTTGCCTTCGTCAAGAAAATCAATCCCGCTGGCTTTGGCTGGAACAGTATTCGAAAACTTGCAGCCGAAAAGGGCGTTGACCTGAACTGCGGCGATTTGCCGTCTGTAAAACTCGGCAAAGGCATTCT
>JAFZZD010000235.1 GCA_017615955.1 Victivallales bacterium | reverse complement strand
GATTTGTTTACAAACAAGTCCCTCATATTACGCTCGGTTCCATTGCGAATAATGAGCCGCCCGCAAAAGAAACCCTGTATGACCAACCTGAAATTGATAAAACCAAAGTGCGCATCACTGGCCCCTTTACCGTGGAAGCCCTGCCCGCGCCTGTGGTCAAACCCCTGGATGAACTGGATGAAATGCCGGAAGACATGACAGCCAAGCAATCCAACTGGCGGGATCAACTTTTGGCAACAGGGATCATGGGGCGCGGCGGCGCACGCTTGCAATTCAGCCGCGTGGAACCCATGAACGGTACGCAATTTTTGCAGGCGGAAGCGGAAACCAAGGAAGAAAACCCGCGCCGCGCTGTGATTTGCTTTGCAGGTGAAACGAAGCCCCTGGATTCGCGGATGGTGGCAATGGCGATGGACGAAGTGGAACGGTTACGGCCTGCGCCGAAGCTGGTGATTTTCGCCGCCTTCCAGTTTGATCCAGAAGCCGCCAAGGATATTGATGAATTTATCTTCCCCGGCGTGGACATTCTGAAAGCGCAGATGAATACAGACTTGATGACCGATGACCTGAAAAAGAAGCGGTCTTCGGATCAATCCTTCTGGCTGGTAGGCCAGCCCGATGTGGAATTGGTGCGGGATAAGCGCAGCAAAGAACTGTGCAAGATCGTTGTGAAGGGCTTTGACTATTACGATGTGAAAAAGGGTCAGGTGGAATCCGGCTCCACTTCCCGCATTGCCATGTGGATGCTGGATACAGATTATGACGGCATGTGCATCGTTCCCAATCAAGTATTCTTCCCCATGAGCGGCGCAAAAGACGGATGGAATAAACTTGCGAAGACCCTTCGCGCAGAAATTGACCAAGATAAGATTCAGCAGTATGCAGGCTGTGAATCCCTGCCATTCCGTGTGAAGCCCAATACTCGCATCGCTGTGAAAATCATTGATGATCGCGGCATTGAAAGCCTGAAAGTGATAAGGGTTGGTGATGACGCATGAGCAGCAGCATCGACCAACTGATTATCAATTCCGCTTACCGCGAACCAACCCATCATTGGAAGTATGACCTGAATGGGCAGACTTTTGTGCGCGAACCGGGACGCCGCCCTGCGGGTTATTTCATTGCGGGGCAAGGCTCCAATCAATATAACGATATTGGTGAATTTGTGGAACTGCCGCTTGTCAATAAAATTCGCCCGCGTGTGAAAGTGTGGCGGGAAGCGGGCTATCCCGGCACAACAGGCGTTACAAGGAAACTGCTGGCCCACTGGAACGACAAGGATGCGCGGCAGTATCAGTTCTTCTTTTGTCAGATTGACGCAATCGAAACGCTGATTTGGCTGGTGGAAGCCCCTGCCAGTGAAAAAGTGGGCATTGACATTCCTTCCGATGGCGGCGCTTTCCGCAGGATTTGCACGAAACTGTGTACAGGCGGCGGCAAGACAATCGTGATGGCAATGCTGATTGCCTGGATGGTGTGCAATAAAGTATCGTATCCGCAGGACAGGCGCTTTGCCAAGAATGTGTTTAGTGTGGCCCCTGGCCTGACGGTGAAAAGCCGCTTGCAGGTTTTGCAGACGGGCGGCAATGAGAATTACTATACGCAGTTCAATGTTGTTCCCACAAGCCTAATGGAAAAAATGCGCCAAGGCAAGGTGATGATTGTCAACTGGCAAGCCCTGGCCTGGGACAGCGAAGAAGCGATAGCCAAACGCAAGAGCGTGGACAAGCGCGGTGCCAAGAGCGATGAAGCCTATGCGCGGGAAGTGCTGGGCGACATGGCAAGCGCTTCCAACATTCTTGTCATTAACGATGAAGCGCATCACGCATGGCGCAAAAACCCGGAAAACAAGATAAAGCTGAGGGGCGAAGAAAAAGAGCAGGAAGAAGAAGCGACCATTTGGGTCAACGGCCTGGATCGTATCCATAAAGCGCGTGGGATTCTGACCTGCTATGACTTTTCTGCTACACCTTTTGCGCCTTCCGGCAGGCGCAATAATGAAGAAGCGCTGTTCGGCTGGATCGTCAGCGATTTTGGCCTGAATGATGGCATTGAATCAGGCTTAGTCAAAACGCCGCGTGTGGTAGTGCGGGATGACGCGGTGCCAGATACTTCTACCTTCCGTTCCAAGCTGTATCATATTTACGCGGATGATACAGTGCGGGATGACATCAACCGCAAGTCAGAGCCGGAAGAACCGCTTCCTGACCTGATTATGCAGGCTTATTACCTGTTGGGGAAGGATTGGGAGGCGCAATATAAGGATTGGAAAGACGCTGGCTCCATTGTGCCGCCCGTAATGATTACTGTGGCGAACCGCACGGAAACCGCTGCCCGGATCAAGTTTGCCTTCGATCATGGGCGGGTGCAAATCCCTGACCTTTGTGTTCCTGCATACACCATCCACATTGATTCAAAAGTGTTGGATGAAGCAGGTGATTCGGAAGCTCCCTCCAGCGCGGATGATGGCGAAGACAGCGGTGAACAAAAGGTAAGCAAAAAGGACGCTGCCGCTATTCTGCGTGATACTGTGGATACTGTTGGTCAGCGCGGCAAGCGTGGTGAACAGATTCGCAATGTTATTTCTGTTGGTATGCTGACAGAAGGATGGGATGCAAAGACTGTCACGCACATTTTGGGCCTTCGTGCATTTTCCAGTCAGCTTCTTTGTGAGCAGGTGGTAGGGCGCGGCCTTCGCCGCACTTCATACGACATGGCGGAAGGCAGTGATATGTTCACGCCGGAGTATGTGAACATCTTTGGTATTCCCTTCACCTTCCTGCCCCATGAATCCGATGAATCAGGTGATCCACCCACTGTAACGCCGAAAACACAGGTGGAAGCCCTGGCAGACAGAGCGCAGTATCAAATCTGGTGGCCCAATGTG
>JAFZZD010000234.1 GCA_017615955.1 Victivallales bacterium | reverse complement strand
GTCTCGCGCTGGAAAGAACCGCTCAGTCCGAATGTCGAAATCATTCGTTGGTGAGGTGGCCAGCGCGTCTCGCGCGGGAAAGAACCGCTCAGTCCGAATGTCGAAATCATTCGTTGCTGAGGTGGCCAGCGCGTCTCGCGCTGGAAAGACCTGCCTGGCAATTTGCGACAGGCAGTCCTTGGCAATTGTATCTTCTTGTGTAGTGGTTCTCCAGCGCGGGACGCGCTGGCTACCTCCAACCGTACAGTTATAATGATTTCAAAAACAACAGGAACGCTGAATTATGAGAAGGATTGTTTGGACAATGGCAGTTATGGCCTCCATTCTTGTTGCTGACGACGCGACATTCGTCTGCAAATATTGTGGGGAGAAATTCAGCAGCGCAAGTTCAGCGCGGGTGGGCTATTGCAACTATTCAGGTGACCGCAGGCATATTGCCATATCCGTCAGAGGAACTTACGTTTGCCAGTATTGCGGGGAGAAGTTCTCATCGCCGTCCAGTGTTCGTGTTGGATATTGTAACTACTCTGGCAACCACAAGCATGTTCTGACCGGTGGAAATGGGAGCGGGACATTCGTCTGCCGCTTTTGTGGTGAGAAGTTCAGCAGTGCCAGTTCAGTGCGCGTGGGGTATTGCAGCTATTCTGGCAATCATAAGCACCAGCTTGCAGGGCAGACCGAAGATAGGCAGTCCTGCTACTGCCAGTTCTGCGGCGAGCGCTTCTCATCAACGTCCAGTGTGCGCGTAGGCTACTGCAATTATTCTGGCAACCACAAGCACTCGCTCTCAAGTGTCACCGAAGGTAACTTCTTCTGCAAATACTGCGGTGAAAAATTCTCTTCAGCCAGCGGTGTACGAACAGGATACTGCATTAAGAATGAGAAGACGCACAAGCACTGCATGCCATAGCGGAACATGAGGTAATGCCTCACCGAATGATATTCAGCCTGTAGTCTTGAGAGCGTCATAGATCTCCAATGCGCGCGCGTACATTGTTTGGGATACTTCCCCCACCCGCCTTCCGCGTCTAACATAGCCCCTGAAATTCAGGTTTGCAAGGTGGAAATCAAAGATGTTATCATAACTGCACTTTTTAGCGAAATCACTAAAAAGTCATAATTCTTATAGGAAAAGCCGAATTCTTGTACAGGAAGGACTGAACTTTTTTAATGTGCCCTCATATCAATCGGTGAGGCATTACAACAAGAGGGGATTATTGAGAGCGAGAAAAGGAGGCGTTGAAAATGAAACATGGAAGCGTGAATGGCAACTTGGATATCCTGAGGGATTTTCTGGAACTGCCTCATGATGCTTTGGCCGTGAACGACAAGTTTTCACGGATGCCAGGTTTCGTCTGCAGCATGGATGAATGTGGCATAGGTTATGTCTATATTCCATCTACGCGTCCTTTGCCAGTTCTTATGGTGGCGCATGCCGACGTGGCAGGAGATGAGGAATGTCCAGTCAGACTGTGGGAGGATGAGAATGTCATCAGAAACCCAGGGCATATCCTTGGTGCAGATGACCGTGCTGGCTGTGCGATCATCTGGGCGCTGCGGCATCTGGGGCATGGCATTCTCATTACCTCTATGGAGGAAATAGGCTGCCTCGGAGCAATGAATATTATGGAGAAGCATCCTGAAATCTGCGAAGAACTTCAAAGCCGTTACCAGTTTATGGTGGAGTTTGACAGGAAAGGGTACGATGAATACAAGTGCTACAATGTGGGGACGGAGGCATTCAGGCACTATATTGAGGAGACAACAGGTTTCCATGAACCTGACCGCAGGTCACGGACGGACATAGCGATTCTGGCGCGTGACATCTGTGGAGTAAATCTTTCCTGCGGGTACATGAGGCAGCATACCTGCCATGAATACATTGTAAAGAATGACTGGCTTAATACACTGCGCATTGCAGAGGAATGGTTGTCTGCTCCCAAGCTGCCGCGATTTGAACAGACGGAGATGCGCTCTGCGAGATAATCTTCTGTTTTGGCAGTGTCAGAATATGGTCAGGATCAGGCCAGTCACTATGAAAATGCAGCCAATGATGCGGACCAGTGCGCAGCGTTCCTTGAGTATGACGACGCTGGACAGCATTCCAATGGGCAGGCCCAGTTGGCGGAACACCTGGACGAATGACACGTTGCTGACGTGCATCATCGCGCAGAGCACTAGTATATAGGTGGCGGACGCGCAGATGCCCGCCACGACAGGCTGCCATTCGTGCTTTAGAACCAGCTCCTTCATGATGCGCCTGTTCTCTCTGGTGGAGAGGGACAGTATCCACAGCAGGGTCACCAGCACGATTTCCCTTATTGAATAGAATGTGACAGACACCATCACGTTTGAGATGTTGTGGACCTCTGCCCGAAGCGCGTGCATGGTCATGCTGTCGAATATCGTGTATCCAGTGGTTCCTAGCGCCGCCACAAGAACAAAGAGCATTCCCTTGTTGGCGTAGTTCTTGAGTTTTGCATCCTTGTAGCTGGAAAGCGGCATTTGAAGACAGCCCAGGAAAACCAGGAGCATTCCCGCCATTGCGATGTTGCTGAGGGGAGTGCCTATGCCGAACAGCGACGTGACCACGGCTGTGATCAAAATGGG
>JAFZZD010000233.1 GCA_017615955.1 Victivallales bacterium | reverse complement strand
TGCGTCTCTGCGTTAAAACCTCTGCGCCTCTGCGCCTCTGCGTTAAAAATCTCCGCGTCTCTGCGTTAAAACGTCCGCGCCTCTATTTCACAGCCAGGCGCCTTCGGCGGCAAGTTTCTGGCGCACTTGAATGCCATCAAGTTCTGCGGGTGTGCAATTCTGCTGCAGGCACAAGGCACCGGCCATTCCTGCAGCCTGGCCAATGGAGCATACTATCGGCATGACGCGGGCGCTGCTATGCAAGGCATGGTCCAATGAGATTGCACGGCATCCCATAAGGAGATTCTTGCTGTTTTGCGGCACCAGGGTGCCATAGCGTATTTCATACCAGTCCTCTACCTTCATGCGCTCCATCACGGTTCCAGTTCCAGTTGGATTGTGAATGTCGATGGGATAGTTTGCCCTGGCGATGCCGTCGGGATATTTTGCCACGTTTCTGAAATCGTCAGCAGTCTGGTAAACGAGGCCCAGTATTCGCCTGCTTTCCCTGACGCCCACATGATGCGCAATGGAATGAAGCCTGGCCTGCTCAAAACCAGGCACATCCTTGCGGAAGAAGTCCAGCAGCTGCCTGACCTGCCGCCTGCCCTCGATTTCCGCCTCCGACAGTTCAAGGCCATTGACGCCGCTCTTCATTATAATCCTGGTGGTATTGAAATGAATGACATCTTCCTCTGGTGCATGGAACCAAAGCACATTGTGGCGCGGGCATTGGAGGCGTCCTTCCGTCTTTGCCTTGTCAAAGAGTTCGTTGATTTTCGCCCTGTCAGGCATACGCGAGCAATCTACGCCTGAAAGTTTGAAGCATGTTGTCATTGGCTGGCAATATCCCTCTTCATTGCCGAATTCAAATGGGCATCCCGCCAGCACAGCCAAGTCGCCATCACCAGTTGCGTCAATAAACACCTTGGCGCGGATTGCACAGAAACCAGACTTTGAGTGGAAAACAGCCGCTTCAACGCGGCCCTCCTGCATCACCACGTCCACAAGTGTGTGGTGATAAAGTATTTCGGCGCCAGAATTGAGAACCAAATCCTCCATAGCCAGCATAGCCTCGTCCTTGGAGAGCATGCCGCAGGCATATCCCTCGTCAAATGGCTCCTTCTGCTGCATTTCGCTTGAATGGTATTCCCACATGCGGCGGCACCAATCCACATACACTGGACGATCCATCGCCCGCAGATTGAAGTGGTTGCACATAAAGGGCGTGACCTCTCCGAACACGGCCATTCCGCCCAGGCATCCATAGCGTTCCACCAGCAAGGTCTTCACGCCCTGCTTAGCCGCCATCACCGCAGCGGAGAGCCCGCCAGGACCGCCGCCCACCACCAGCACATCAGTCTCTGCGACAATTGGTATTTCCTGATTCAAGCTGTAATTAATGGTATTCACGGACCATTTCTCCTATTGTTTTCATGACGTTCTGTTAGGTATTTGAGAGCCGCGTTAGCGGCGACGGAAGCTAGCCGCGAGCAAAACCCACGGACATAATGGGTAACGTGTGGTTGTTATTGATGACAATTATCCCGAGATAGCAATATCAATCGCAGAGAGTTAAAGCTGTCTATTGCCATATCATATATGACAAAACCTGTTCTTTGCTTAACGAGTATAGTTCCTTCATCTTTTGAAAGATGACATCCTCTGGCAGCTTCATGGAAAGCATTACATCAAGCGCTCCCATAATCATGCCATTCTTTTCACCCTCCTGCCGTCCTTCCTGCCGTCCTTTCTCAATGCCCTCGACTTCACCACGGTGATAGAAGAATTGAGACATTCTTTCTGTTTTCTCCGCTAAGTTCAACCCCATTGTGGTGTCCTCCATATTGTAATCATAGTTGCTTATCTTTCTGATGAGTGGTTCGGTTATGGCGTTGGTTAAGTCCCGAAAAACCGAATCCGTTCTAATGACATTCGCAAGCTGCTCATTGTCCCGTGCGTATTTGGCGGCCATCAGCATGGCCGCCAAATCGCTTTTAAAGCGGTGTATCTCCTCAATGCCCAAATCAGCGGGGCACAGAAGGT
>JAFZZD010000232.1 GCA_017615955.1 Victivallales bacterium | reverse complement strand
ATACCAGCAGGAAAGCAACAACATGAGACAAACAACACTTCTTACACAAGGCTGGCTCTTCAGAAGAGGAGCTTCGGCTCCCGAATGCGCACACGACGGCGAAGACGGCTGGCAGGCGGTGAGCATACCCCATGATTGGGCAATAGAGGGGCCATTTGACGGCTGGAATGAACCAAAGCCCCATCTGTCCCCCGAAATGCAATTGTCTTTCACCCAAGGCAATGACACAGGGGCATTGCCATATATCGGATGTGGCACATACGTCCGCGAACTGATTTTCGAAAACTGCGAAAAGGACAGAGTGCAACGGCTGGAGTTTGACGGAGTCATGAGCCACAGCAGAATAAGCATCAATGGCATAGACGTCGGCGGGCGAGCATACGGCTATTCGTCTTTTGCCATTGACATCACGCCATTCCTGCATTTCGATGGTAAGCCGAACATCCTTGCGGTGTTTTGTGAAAATCCGCCTTACCTTTCCCGATGGTATCCTGGCGCGGGCCTCTACAGGGAAGCACGGCTGCTCAGTCTCCCCAAAAGGCATTTTGCCTATCAGGGCATTCAACTGAAGACAAAGCATATTGACTGCGCCCAAAAAAGCGCCGTGCTGGCGGTGTCTGCCGACGGATTTTCCCCTGATGAACTCCGTATGACTGTCAGTCATGATGGACGAATAGTGGCGAAAGGCGGCGCGGAACTGGCATTGAGCGACCTGGAGCTATGGAGTCCTGAACATCCAGCATTGTACACCATTGACATTTCAGCAGGAGATGACAATGTCATCATGACGTACGGCTTCCGCGAATTGTCGTTTGACGCAGACGATGGGATGCGACTGAATGGCAAGCCCTATTCATTCAAAGGCCTATGCATGCATCATGACCTTGGACTGTTCGGCGCCGCATTCCACAAGGACGTGATGCGCTGGCGCCTGGAGAAAATCAAGGCCATTGGCTGCAATGCACTCCGCATGGCGCATAATCCCCCTGCCCCCAAATTGCTTGACCTCTGCGATGAAATGGGCTTTCTGGTCATGGACGAGGCATTCGATGCATGGCAGTTGCCCAAAAGAGAGGGAGACTACCACAACGAGTTCGATGAATGCCATGAGCAGGACTTGCGTGACATGCTCCGCCGCGACCGCAATCATCCCTGCATCGCGCTTTGGAGCATCGGCAATGAAATCAGAGACGAACTCTTTCCAAAAGGCGCGGAAATCGCCGCGGAGCTGGTCAGAATATGCCATGAGGAGGATCCATCGCGCCCCGTGACTGCGGCCATCAATTACCAGAACGCAGAGGATGACCCGAATGTGCATGCCTTTGCCGAGGCGCTTGACATCATCGGCTTCAACTACAAGCCAGAGCTATACCCTGTTCTGCACAAACGCTTTCCGTCAAAGCTGCTGGTCGCATCGGAGACTTCCGCAGTTGTCTCCACCAGAGGCGAGTACTTTGTTCCAGCTGAAGGCGAGGACATCGCCCACGAAAACGGATATAACTCCGCCTACGGCATCGAATATCCCACATGGAGCAATGACTCGGAACAGATGTTCCGCGTACTCGGAGACAATGCATGGATCATCGGCGAATTCGCTTGGTGCACATTCGACTACCTGGGAGAACCATTCCCGCATAAATACCCCAACCGCAGTTCTTGCTTCGGACTGTTTGACATCGCGGGACTGCCAAAGCCACGTGCATATCTCTATGAAGCGCAATGGCGGCAAGACGATGTTCTCCACATCCTGCCCCATTGGAACTGGAAAGAAAATGACATTGTTGAAGTGCAGGCATTCACTTCCTGCCATTCCGTTGAATTGCTGGTGAATGGGCAGTCTTTCGGCAGACGCGTGAAGCAAGCGAACTCGCCAAGGCTCGTATGGAAGGATGTTCCATTCAGGCCAGGAAAGCTGGAGGCCATCGGATATGATGCAGACGGCAATGTCATAAAAAGAGTCGAGAAGCGCACGGCGGGAAAGCCTTGCAGAATCCACACACGCATCGAATATTCTTCCTCCGAAGACGATGGAATTGCAATATGCACAATATGCCTGCTTGACAATCAAGGCACAACCCTTGAAACAGCAAATGACGAAATGGAAGTCACTGTCAATGGAGGGCAGCTGATCGGCGTTGACAACGGCGATGCACGCTGCCTGCTTCCATTCAAGCGCCATCGGGTCAAACTGTTCAACGGCTATGCCATCATGGCGCTGCGGAAAGGCAAATGCACAACCTTGTCCGTCAGCAGTGGCAAACTTTGCACAAAGGTAACGCTTTGACCAAAGGCGACTGCGGGATAAGCCGCTACCTTTTACATGAACGCCAACCTAATTAACAAAGCAATATGTCAGCTATGAGCACTGCATTCATCAACCATGGTCCTTGGCTTACCAATCCAGACATCGGCAAAATCACCATTGGCTTTTCGACGTCCGTCCCATGTGCAGCCGCAGTCGAACTCCGCAAAGCACATAGTCTGCAATGGACACGCATCGACCAGCAGGAAGGAGGGCAGATTGTTCGTGCTGAAACGCGGCACATCTTCCATGTTGGCTCCCTTGTCCCAGGCACTGAATACGAATACGCCGCAATCGCGTACAATCCAGATGGTACTTCCATGCAGCGAGTGGAGGGGACCTTCACGGCTTTCAGGCGAGAAAGAGAGAAATACTCATTCCTAGTGATGGCTGACTTCCAGTTTCCAATTGACAAGCGCCTGGAACTGCTGCGCAAATACCACAAGTTGGCAAACGCAAAGTCCTGTGACTTCATCGTTTGCCTAGGCGACATGCTTAATGTCATAGATGATTTTGAAAAAGACCAGTTGGGCGGCGTCATTGATTTGCTAAAGGCCGCTGGCTTTCTTGAAAAGCCCGTCATCTTCGTGCGCGGCAATCACGAACTGAGGGGAAAGGCGTCCTGGGAATGGAACCGATGGTTCGCCTCTCCAGAAGGGAAAACCTATTCTGCCTTTAGACAAGGCAATGCGGCATTCCTTGCATTAGACTCCTGGGCGGACCAGCCTAGCGCCAAAGGCACACCTTTCGCCTTGAATCTCGATGAAAGATTCCTCGCTGAAGAGCAGGCCTTTTTGGACAAGGCCGTTCAAGGCGAGGCATTTCAGACGGCTGACTATAAAATCGTGATGTCCCATGGTGCCTCCCACAGCCATATCGATCAGTTCCTCTTTCTCAATCCTAACATGCATCGGCTTACAGACAAATATTTCAAGGGAGCAAAACCGCTTGTTCCCGTTCATCTGTGGATTTGCGGGCATATACACCACTACATCAGGACTGTGCCTGGAAAAGCTGAATGTGCATCCATAAGCCGCCCTCCCCAGCCAGTCACCACGCCTGAAGACTATTCATTCCCTGTCATCACCACAGATGGTCCCAATGTAATGGCTGAAATAGTACCACCATCAGGCATTCAGACTTCCGTTTTCCATGTCACTGTCACTAATGACGGTCTGGAGATACAGGCGATAGCCGAGGAACGCGGCATCATAGACCATTTTGTCATTACAAAAAGCCACCAAGTCATTGAAAAGATGCCAATTGAGCATTACCTCTGGAAAAGTGACAAAAGACGGACAGAATGAGCGTTCATGGACATGTAATTGGTCATTCAAGCGAATATGCATACATGTGCAACCATTAGAAGCACATCCTCACGCCTATGTAACCAGCTAAAGCGTTGCTTGTAACTCGTAGTTGTTGTGCTAGATTGTGCTTAATCCTGATTTTCCCACCCACGCTGATGCACAAACGCTGCAATAAATCAAGCAAAACAATCACACAATATGGATATACTTCAAAAATGCCTTGACTTCAGGAAGGCGGATGAGCTGCGCACCACTGGCTTGTATCCATATTTTTGCCCCATAGAATCCAATCAAGGGCCAGAGGTGACAATGGAGGGGCGGCGCCGCATCATGCTTGGCTCCAACAATTACCTTGGGCTGACAATGTGCCAGGAGGGCATTGAGGCTGGCATTCACGCCTTGGAGAAATACGGCACGGGCTGCTCTGGCTCACGTTTGCTCAATGGGACGTTGGACATACATCTGCAACTCGAAAAAGAATTGGCCAATTTTCTGGGCAAGGAAGAGGCATTGACCTTTGGCACTGGATACCAGACCAACCTAAGCATCATAAGCAGCCTAGTCGGCAGGCATGACTATGTGATATGCGATGTGGAGAACCATGCAAGCATCTACTCCGCATGCCGCCTGAGTTTCGGCAAAATGCTGCGCTACAAACACAATGACATGGAGGGTCTGGAAGCCTGCCTGCAATCCGTCCCCAAGGACAGCGGCGCCCTCATTGTGGTGGACGGTCTCTTTTCACTGGGCGGTGATTTGGCAAATCTGCCCGCCATAGTCCGCCTTGCAAAGCAATACGGCGCACGCACGATGGTGGATGACGCGCACGGATTGGGTGTCCTTGGCAAAGGCGGGCGCGGCAGCGCATTCCACTTTGGTCTTGAAAAAGAGATTGACATATTCATGGGGACATTCTCCAAATCGCTTGCCTCGTTAGGCGGCTTTGTGGCAGCCTCTCATTCGGTAATCGAATACATACGCCACACGGCCTCGCCCTTTGTGTTCTCCGCCGCCATTCCACCAGCCAGCACTGCTGTGGCCCTTGCCGCATTGCGGCATCTTGAGGCGCATCCAGAACTGCCTGACAAGCTGCGTCACATTTCGGAATACGCCCGCAATGCCTTTGTCAAACGCAATCTGCGCATTCGTGAAAGTGCACTTGCATACCCGACTCCAATCATCCCGCTGCGTACCTGTACGCTGGAGAACACATTCGCCACCGCCAGGAAACTCTACGACGCAGGGATATACACGGCGCCATTCGTACCACCAGCCACACAGGAAGGGGACGCCCTCATTCGCACAAGCTACATTGCATCCCACACAGAGGCACTGATTGACGAGGCGGCGGACATCATGGCCAGGGTGTTTGCTGAAATGGGACTCATTGAACACGTCACTGCTATGCAGAAATGAAATCGTTCCTGTACAACTACATACGCTCAATGCGGCTGTACTACTGCTTTGTGACTGGCACCACGGTGCTTGTGGGCATGACACTGGCACTAGACATCACAAACATGGCGGGCTATGACAAGCCGACCATGGCCCAACAGGCGCTGCTTTTGCTTGTTGGCTTCCTTTCCTGGGGCGTGAACCAGATTTTCAGCGACTATCTGGACAGAAAGGAGGACGCCATCAACGCTCCGCACCGCCCAATGGTGACAGGCGCCCTGCCACCACGCCCTGCCCTGCTCCTTTCCGCAATTCTCATACTGGCCTTTGCCATTGCAAGTGCCTTTGTTTCAGTGTGGACACTGCCTGTGCTTGCCTGCGGTGCTGTCCTCAATTGCGCATATTCGCTGCTGAAGAAAGTCCCCGTATTGAACTGCATCGTCTATGCCTGCGCCATTAGCTGCTGTGCCTTGTATGGCTATGTCGGCTGCCTTAACGCTTTCCACCATGCATCATTGCTTTTGTTTCTTGCAACTCTCCTTGTGGTAATTCATTTTCTGATGTGCCACAACAGCTATTACAAAGATGTGCCTGGTGACAAAGCCGCTAGCATCCGCACATTGCAGACCATCTTCCACCGCCACGTTTCAATTACAGTCTCGCTGGCGCTTTTCGCCGCATTTTTCATTTATAGCGTGATTAGCTTGTTCCATTGCCTTGACGGCACAAGCTCTAACCTAATAAATTTTCTAATTCACCTGCTACTGCAGATCCTGCTGGCAAGCCTGCACATTAAAAACATCCTGGCAGAGAATCATCACAAAGCCACACGCCTTAACTGCGAACTTTGCGTCAGCATGCTCTACACACTAATACTGCAAATTGAACATTCGCAGCTGATTACGGAAATACTGTCCTTACTCATAATTGAAGCATTGTTCATCTGGTACCGCGATGAAAAAGAGTAAGTTCATAACTGGTCTGGCAAAATTGCTGTTCTACGCAAGGATGTCCATTGTAT
>JAFZZD010000231.1 GCA_017615955.1 Victivallales bacterium | reverse complement strand
CGCGTCTCTGCGTTAAAATCCGAGCCTTTGCGTTGAAAATGATTGTTGGCGTATGTACATTACTCTTGTTTTTTGTGGCGTTTGATAATAATGAGGAGTTTACAATGAAGAGGTTGTATTATCTGTTTTTGTTCTTGTTGTGCTGCATGTGTGTGAAGGCATTGACTGTGGCTGCGCCGACCTCGCCCATTGCGGTGGATGGCAAACTGGACGAGGCTGCATGGAAGAATGCAGTCAAGACCACTGGCTTCATCCGATTGAAGTCCCAGGCGGAAAAGCCCATGAAGGACCAGACGGAGTTTTCCATTCTTGCAGATGACGAGGCGGTATATCTGGGCATTGCCTGCCTGGACAAAAACATCGGAAAGCTGAAGTGGGCCGGCAGCATCTGGACTAGCGATTCAGTGGAAATCTTTCTCTCGCCAGCGGGAAATCCAGTGGAATACTACCATTTTGCAGTTGGATGCCAGAATGGCACGTATGCCATGTTCCGTGGCGAAGGCGGCAATATCATGCCAGACAAATATGCGCCGTTCTGGCAGAGCGCAGTCAGCAAGGATGACAAGGCATGGTATCTGGAGGTGAAGATACCGTATTCCGCGTTCTACATGACCAGGAACAAGATGTGGAGCAGGACCTGGCTGGTCAATATTTGCCGCAACCAGGCTGGGGAGGGCGGTGCCAGCACCTGGGCGCCGCTGAACAGCCAGTACCACGAAAGCAAGGTGTTCAAGCCAGTGGAGGGCTTCCCAATGCGCAAGGGCATTGAGGATGTTTACATTCCAGTTGTGTATGGCGATTTCCTTTCCAAGGAAGGAGATGTCATCAAGGGGAATCTGATTGTGAATGTGGAGGGTGCGGCGGAGGCCGTCGGCGATTGGGACATGACGGTGGAGGTGCCCAATGGGGGCAAGGCGACGCAGAAAGTGCGTGTGGAGCATGGCAACAGCAAATGCGTGGTCAGGAACCTGGCTTTCCCCGCCTCGCAGAAAAGCCATCACAAAGTCAAGGTGACGCTGAAGAGAGGCAATGTGGAATTGGGGCGCAGCTATCCAGTGGAGGCGGAGTACAAGCCCATCGACATCAAGGTCACCTGGCCCCAGTATGCCAACAACTACTATCCTGGCCAAGATGCGAAGAGGCTGGCTGGACGGGTGAACTTCAAGTTGTCGGAGGCGGATGCGAAGAATGCCGTAATTGAATTGAAGGTGGGTGGCAAGGTGCGCAAGTTGAAGGCGAAGGGCGACCATGCGGACTTTGAGGAGAAGTTCTCTGAATTGAAGGAAGGGCAGGCGCTGGATGTGTCCGCAAGGCTGATCGTGAATGGCAAGGAGTTTGCCGCAGTTGAGACCAGCGTGAAGCGACTGGCACCGCCAGAAAAGGGCGGCGAGGTCGTGTGGGTGCAGGACGGGCGTCTTGTCAGGGATGGCAAGCCCTACTTCCCCAGGTTCATCGCCGCATACAAGTACCGTGGCGGCAGGCGCCTGACGGAGCGCTTCGAGAAGGACAACGACTATATCTGCCAGAACGAGTTCGAGCATCATACGCTGGAGCCGTTCCGTCTGCTGCCCAAGATGAACATTGAGGCCAAGGAGGCCACTAAGGACGTGAAGCCTTGCGATGAACTGTTCGTTGAGGTGCAGAAGGTGATTGACAAGCACAAGGGCGAGAACTTCATCGGATACTACATCTGCGACGAGCCTGAATGCCGCGACATTTCCCCTGTCTATTTAAGGCACATTTATGAATATGTTAAGAAGGCTGACCCATATCACGTGGTGCTGACCTGCACACGCTCGCCCCAGCGCTACATCGAATGCGCGGATGTGTTCATGATGCACACCTACATCGCGCCAATGTTCTCGGGCAATGGTCGTTTCCTGACCACGCCCATTGAGAAGGTCCGCGCACAGATACACGAGGTGACTGATTTGAAGCGTCCGGAGAAGGTGGCTGGCTTTACGGGGCAGTTCTTTACATATAAGTTCAAGAACAAGTACGCCGACTATCCCACCTGGGATGAACTGCAGGCGCAGACATGGACCGCTATCGCAAATGGCTCAATGGTGCATTTCCCGTATGCATTCCATGACATTGACGACAAGAGGCACATGTTCGAGGCATTCGTCTATCAGAACCAGGCAATCATGGAGCTGAATGATTTGCTGTTGTCGGAAAAGGTGAGCCATCTTCCAATCAAGGCTGAAAAGCAGTTGGACTGCACCTTGTTCGAACACAATGGGATGAAGCTGCTGCTTATGGTGAACCCATATCCAGAGGAATATACTGGCACGCTGTTGGACAAGGCGGTCAATGGCACCTGGTATGAATACAGGGGCGAGGCTAAATACAAGCTGGCGAAGGGGCAGGCTGTCAAGTTCGCCCCAAACCAAGTCTATATTCTCACCAACAAGCCATTCGCCTCCAAGTTCGCGCCGACAAAAGAACTCCTTGCCAAAATCAAGGCATACGAGGACAGCGTCAATAACAAGGGGAACCTGCTGCTGAACAAAGGGGACACCTTCGAACTGGATGCATCGGAAGTGTATCTTGTGGACAATGCCACCCGCAAAATCTGCGACGGGTCCACTGACATGCTGGCATGGGGATGCAGCCGCTGGAAAAAGCAGCAGTGGTTTGAGATGGACTTCCCCCGCGTGTCGCCCAGATTCAAGGCAATCAAGATCTATGGCTACAACCTGAAGAACCCCAGCTTCACAATCTGGAAGGCGGGCGAGTGGAAGACAATCACGCCAGTGGATGTAAAGGAGGATGCCCAGGACTGGAGCAAGACATTCACATTCGACAATGTATATAAGACCGTGAAACTGCGCATATCTTTCAACGACCTCAAAGTCGGCCAGGATGACATTGAACTCTACGAAATCGAAATGTACAATCCCTGACCATTCAACGCAGAGGCGCAGAGACGCAGAGACGCAGAGGCGCAGAGATTTTAACGCAGAGACGCAGAGGCGCAGAGACGCAGAGTTTTTTATTGTTTGAGTTTATTTTTGAGGTGATTTCAAAACTATCACGCCGCGCCGCAAGCTATCGGAGCCGCTGGCTTTAGCCAGCGGTAAAGGCATGCCTTTTCAGGAGTTTTGCAATTACTTCTTTTGAAAAAAGACGTAACTTTGTCAATGATAAACAATAAAAAACTCTGCGCCTCTGCGTCTTTGCGCCTCTGCGTTAAAAACTCCGCGCCTCTGCGTCTCTGCGTCTCTGCGTTGAAAATGGCGTCTCTGCGTTGAAAAAACTTTTGTTGGCTGTTGCGTGATGATAGTTTGCTTGGTACATTATCCCTGTGTTTGTGAAAATTGTGTCGTTTGTGTATAATCTTTTAAAACGAGGGAGTTCTTATGATGAAATTGAGTCTTTTGTTGATGTCTTTGTTATGTTGCATGTCAGTGAGGGCATTGACTGTGACTGCGCCCACTTCGCCGATTGTGGTGGATGGAAAGCTGGACGAGGCGGCATGGAAGGCCGCGCCCAAGACCAGCAACTTCATAAGGCTGAAGTCCCAGGCTGGCAAGCCCATCAAGGACCAGACGCAATTCATGGTGCTGGCGGACGATGAGGCGGTGTATCTGGGCGTCATCTGCCTGGACAGCAACATCAAGGACTTGCATTGGGGCGGCAGCATCTGGACCAGCGATTCAATTGAGATGTTCCTTTCTCCAGCGGGCAATCCTGTCGAATACTACCATTTTGCGGTGGGGTGCCAGAATGACACATACGCAATGTACCGCGCCGAAGGCGGCAACATCACGCCTGACAAGTTCGCACCCTTCTGGCAGAGCGCCGTCAGCAAGGATGACAAGGCGTGGTACCTTGAGGTGAAAATACCGTATTCCGCGTTCTATATGACCAGGAACAAGATGTGGAACAAGACCTGGCTCTTGAACATCGCCAGGACGCAGACCAGGGGCGGGGGCCTCACCACATGGTCGCCTCTGAACAATGGCTTCCTGGAAAGCAAGGCATTCAAGTCAGTGGAGGGCTTCCCAAAGAGAAAGGGCGTGGAGGACGTGTGCATTCCAGTGGTGCGTGGCGATTATCTCTCCCAGGAAGGCGATGTGATCAAGGGGAATATCATCGTGAATGTGGAAGGCACGTCGGAAAGCACGGGCAACTGGGACATGACAGTGGAGGTGCCCAATGGCGGCAAGGCCACGCAGAGGGTTGAAGTGAACTACGGCAACAGGAAGTTCTTGGTCAAGGACTTGACTTTCCCCGCCTCCCAGAAGAGCTACCACAAGGTGAAGGTTACGCTGAAGAAAGGCGCAGTTGAGCTGGGGCGCTATTATCCTGTTGAGGCGGAGTATAAGCCAATTGACATCAAGATCACCTGGCCGCAGTATGCCAACAACTACTATCCTGGCCAGGATGCAAAGAGACTGGCTGGCAGGGTGAATTTCAAGCTGGCAAGTGACAAGAAGGCCGTCATCGAACTGAAGGTTGGGGACAAGACGCGCAAATTCAATGCAAAGGGCGCATTTGTGGATTTCGAGGAGAAATTCCCTGAATTGAAGGAAGGCCAGAAGCTGGACATTTCCGCCAGGCTGATTGTGGACGGAAAGGAATTCGCGGCGACCGCCACTTCCGTGAAGAGGCTGCCTCCGCCGGAAAAGGGCGGCGAGGTTGTCTGGATACAGGACGGGCATATCGTCAGAAACGGCAAGCCATATTTCCCCAGGTACATCTATGCGCTGGGCTATCGCGGCGGCAAAATGATGGAGAAGCGCTTCGCCGAGGAAAAGGACTACATCTGCATGAACGAGTTCCACTGCCCGACCCTTGAACCGGCGCGGCTGTGCCCCAAGATGAACATCGAGGCCAAGGAGGCCACCAAGGATGTGAAGCCCTGCAAGGAGCTGTTCGAGGCGGTGCAGAAGGTGATCGACCGCAACAAGGGCAAGGATTTCCTGGGATACTACATCTGCGACGAACCCGAATGCCGCGGCATCTCGCCCATCTACCTCAAGTATATCTACGACTATGTGAAGGAGCACGACCCCTACCACCCGATCATGTCCTGCACACGCTCGCCCCAGCGCTACATTGAATGCATAGATGTGTTCATGATGCACACCTACATTTCCCCGTTCTTCTCGGGGAAGGAGCGCTGCCTGGCCGTCCCAATTGAAAAGGTCAGGGCGCAGATCCATGAGGTCACCGACTACAGGCGGCCTGAAAAGGTGGCTGGTTTCACTGGACAGTTCTTCTCATACAAATTTGGCAACAAATATGCGGACTATCCCACCTGGGACGAATTGATTGCGCAGTCGTGGACCGCGATGGCAAATGGCTCCAGAGTCAGCAATCCATACGCATACCATGACATTGACGACAAGAGGTACATGTTCGAGGCGTTCGCATATCTGAACCAGTCCATAATGGAGCTGAACGACCTGCTGTTGACGGACAAGGTGAGCTACCTGCCAATCAAGGCTGAAAAGCAATTGGACTGCACATTGTTCGAACTCAAGGGCATGAAGCTGCTGGTCATGGTGAACCCATATCCCGAAGCGTTCAGCGCCACGCTGGAGGACAAGGCCGTCAATGGCACCTGGCATGAATACAGGGGAGAGGCCACCTACAAGCTGTCCAAGGGGCAGGCCGTGAAGTTCGCGCCATACCAGGTGTACGTGCTGACCAGCAAGCCATTCGCCTCCAAGTTCGCTTCAACGAAAGATGTTCTTGCCAAGATCAAGGCATACGAGGACAATATGAAAAACAAGGGCAACCTCCTTCTGGACAAGGGAGACGAGATTGAGTTGGACGCGTCCGAGGTGCAGCTTGTCGGCAATGCCAAGCGCAAGATATGCGATGGTTCGCTGGACATGATTGCCTGGGGCACAAGCTGCTGGAAGAAGCAGCAGTGGTTCGAGATGGACTTCCCGAAGGTGTCGCCCAAGTTCAAGACGGTCAAACTCTACGGCTACAACATGAAGAACCCCACTTTCACAATCTGGAAGGCAGGCGAGTGGAAGACCATAACGCCCGTTGATGTCAAGGAGGATGCAAAGGAATGGAGCAAGACATTCACGTTTGACAATGTGTACAAGACCGTGAAGTTCCGCGTCACCTTCAACGACCTGAAGACTGGCAAGGACGACATCGAACTCTACGAGGTGGAAATGTACAATCCCTGAACATTCAACGCGGAGGCGCAGAGATTTCAACGCAGAGGCGCAGAGGCGCAGAGGCGCAGAGATTTTAACGCAGAGGCGCAGAGACGCGGAGGCGCAGAGATTTTAATCTGTGATAATCTGGAATATCTGTGGGTAAAAGTGTGTTTCTGTGTTGGGACAGAGTGCATAGGTTATGGGTCACCGATTGATATTGGTGTAGTTGTGCGCCTTGCGATAGTTCGTTGTAGCGACGGCGTCCTCGCCGTCGCACCAATGGCGAGCCTCTCGCCAGGAGCGTGCAACGATAGCGGTGTGCAACGGGCACACCACTTTCGGGAGGCTCGCCATTGATGCGACGGCGAGGACGCCGTCGCTACTACGAACTATCGCGAGGCGCGCAACTGACGCGAGGGCACGGCAATATCAGTCGCTGACCCATTACCAGGAAAACAGTGGTGTATATATTGTAGTGTTTGCCGGATTTGATGAGTGCGTTATGTTATTGCTTCCGTGATGTTGGAAATGGCAATTTGTCAAATCAGATTTTATGAAGCAGATAGACACATCCACATATAATTTCCCTGAAATCATAGCCAATGACTTCCTGTATATTGACAAGACGGAGTTCATTTGGAAGCTTGTAAGCAAGAAGAAAGGGGAGTATTTTCTATCGCGTCCAAGGCGTTTCGGGAAATCCCTTCTAATATCCACGTTGAAGGCTTTTTTCCAGGGGAGACGCGAGCTGTTCAAGGGGCTGGCAATCGACAAGGAGGACTACGACTGGAAGGCATACCCAGTCATACACCTGGACTTCGGAGCCTGCGTGGCCGCGACATCGGATGAGCTGGCGACCTTCCTTCAGTTTCGGCTGGAGGAAAGCGCGGCGGAGCATGGGGTTGAATTGACGGCGCCAACTCCACAGGAATGCTTCATTGAGCTTGTCAAGAAGCTGGCAAAAAAAGGCAGTAAACAGGATACAGACGGGCGGGTCGTTGTCCTGGTGGACGAATATGACAAGCCCATCCTCTCCAACGTCACGAATCCAAATGTTCCTGAAATACTCAAATTGCTCAAAGGCTTCTATGGAGTCATCAAGACATACGAGGGGCTTATCCGCTTTGCCTTCATCACGGGCGTGAGCAAATTCGCGCATGTCTCAATATTCTCGGATTTGAACAACCTGACGGACATCACGCTACATTCGGACTACGCGGGGATGCTGGGCTTCACCGAGGCGGAGATCCGCGAGTATTTCGCGGACCGCATCCCGCTGGCTGCCAGGGCAAACGGAAAGTCAGATGAGGAGTTGATGCAGTGGCTCCTGAAATGGTACGATGGTTATCGCTTCTCCAATGCCGATACGCACGTCTGCAACCCAGTCTCCATCTCGACCTTCTTCACCAACAACTATGAGTTCGCCAACTACTGGGGGAAGACGGGCTTGCCGGGCTTCCTCATGGCACTTGCCAAAAAGACACGCTTCAACCTCGAACGCGCAATTTCGGAGCCCGTGTCGGAGCTGGCGTTCGGAGCCTACGAGCTGGACAACCTGGACCCTCTGGGGCTGCTGTGGCAGACTGGCTACCTGACCATCGCAGAAACCATCCCCAGCCCCTTCGGGGATACCATGTACCGTCTCGGCTTCCCCGACCTTGAGGTGGAGCACTCCTTTAACACGCAGCTGCTGGCCTATTACAGCGGCATGAAGGACGCGGCCATGTCCTCCATCGTGTACAAGCTGACGGAGACGCTTCGCATGGACGATGTCAACGCCTTCATGAAGACCTTGCAGGCCTATTTTGCCTCCAACCCGTATGAGATCCACAGCGGGGACGAGCGCTACTACCAGACAATCTTCTTCATCACCTTCCTGCTGCTGGGAACCGCCATAGAAGCTGAATCGAAGACCAACGAGGGGAGCATCGACGCCTACATCCGCACAACAAAGGCTGTCTATATCTTTGAGTTCAAGCTGAACAAGACAGTCCGCAAGGCTATTGCCCAAATTAGGGACAAGCACTACTACGAGAAGTTCCAGGCTGGAGAACTCCCCATTTACATTATCGGTGTCAACTTCAATTCCACTAAGGGGCAGCTTAACAACTGGGCATATACCACTGTATCTGATTAATT
>JAFZZD010000230.1 GCA_017615955.1 Victivallales bacterium | reverse complement strand
TCGAAAGCCGAGGTCAGACCAATGTAGAGGGTGGAATACGGTCCTTCGATTGGTGTGGAAGAGGTGAAATGGACATCATTGCCATAGCGTTCATTAAGAATATCTATGATTAGGGAGATTGTATCTGCGTCAAAGCCAGAATCCTTCACAAGGATATTGTCTATGGTAATGTCCAAGTCACGGTTATGATATGATGTCACCGCGCCATCAAAGTCGAGATAGACCAATTGTCTATTTTGCGTGGAATATACCATGTTTTCAGTCGGCATTGTTAAGTCTCCGAGTGTGTTATAACGGCAGCATATTACCATTAAATGTCATGCGTTTAGCCATAAAGACTTTTTCAGAAATCCTGAAGGTTCTTATACGTGACATTTCATAAAAGGCAGAAAACAGAATAATATACCATTGGTTTTAGAAACTCAAGTTGCTAAAAAGTTTTTAGCTACTGCTATCCAATAACTTGCGCTAATGGCGAGATTGCCGTGATGTGGTTAGTCTATTGGACGGCAGGCATTGAAATGCGCAGATGCAAACGAAGCAGCACAGCAAGGAGAGCAGGGCGTAGTAGTGCAGGGAAAGTGACTTTAGGAAAAGCCCCGCCGCAAGTGTGAGGATAGTGCCTAGTATTGCGCCGTAGAACACGGCGTTTGCGCGGATGCGCTTTGTGAAGAGGGCGCATATCATTACAACCAGCAGGGGCGTGCCCATGACATTGACTGTCTTGTTCAGCAGCACGAACATGGATTGCCTTGCGTTCAAGGCGGGCAGGACGAATGCAGCGCAGATGGTGACTGGAACCGCAAGAAGTAGCGTCATTATTGCTGGTGAAATGCGTTTTAGCTTGCCGCGTTCGATGAAGTCCACTGTTATGGTGGCGACGCAGCTGTTCAAGCCTGAATCTATGCTGGACATGGTGGCTGCAAGAAGTCCTGCGGCAAGAAGGCCAGCACCTCCAGCGGGAAAACTCTTGAGCAGCATGCCCATGATTTTCACTGGCGGCGTGCCAGCGGGAATGCCATTCTTGTGCGCGAACACGGCCAGTGCCAGACCGAAGAACGCCAGCAGGCCAATGGAGAAAGTTGCCGCCACTGCATTGAGCCAAAGCCCCTTTTGCGCAGCGGACAGTGATTTTGCGGATAGATAGCGCTGCATTACCATCTGGTCGCCGCCGAAACGCGTTAGGAATGTGACAAATGAACCCAGCAATGCGCTCCATAGAGTGATCCTGATGCGTGGACTGAATGAAAGATATTGCCAGTCCATTGGCGCAAATGGTCGCAGTTTGCCATTTTCAAGCAGTATCTGCCAGAAATCTCCGCTATGGCAGGACAACGCAATGCCAGCGACTATGCTGCCGAACAGCACGCAGAACTGCAGCACATCCGTCCACACCACCGCCTTCATGCCGCCAATGGAGGAATACGCCGTGGCGACCACGCTGCACAACAGCAGAAGCCACAACAAGCCCATTCCCGTGAGAAGATGCATTATCTTGCAGGACGCGTACAGTGCGACCGCCATCCAGAACAGGCGCCATGCAAGGAACAGCACCGCGCATAACAGGCGCACTTTTCCGTCGAAACGCTCCTCCAGAAAGGCGTAAACACTTACAGGCCGCATCTCCAGAAAGCGTGGCATCCAGTATTTCGCCACAGGCCATGCCGCCAGAAAGAACGCAGGCAAGGAAGCCAGCATGTAAAGCCCTTGGCTGGCGATCTCACCTGGCATTGCCAGGTAATTCACGGCGCTGAAGCTGGTCACCATGACAGACAGGCCAATTGGAAGCATGCCCAGACTGCGCCCCGCCAGGAAGAAGTCCTGGCTATCTTTCTTGACACGCCTGAATATCCAGCTTATAACGCAAAGAACTGCAATG
>JAFZZD010000229.1 GCA_017615955.1 Victivallales bacterium | reverse complement strand
TGTCTCGCAAGAGGATATTCGGTTTTTAAAGGGAAAACCTTCAGTCGATATGGACAAATGCAGCGGATGCGGGCGGTGTGCCAAAAACTGCAATTCTTCCGCTATCTCAATATCCAGTATCTCTATAAATGATTCTAAGCCCAAAAAGAAGGCAATAATTGACCATTTCATGTGCAGACAATGCGGAAAATGTGTCGATGTCTGTAAATTTCATGCAATCAAGAGGTTCCAACAAGAGGTCCAAGTAGGCACCTGGGGATTGCTGGATTTGAATTTGAGCAATCAGACTTGGACCAAATGCGATAATACCGCTCCCTCCATTGGTACAGGTAGACCTGCCGTCACCAGTGTCTGCAAACAGTGTACACTATGCCAGGTAGTCTGTCCCCACGGGGCATTCAATCAATCATCTGGTGGTGGCAAGCCCGAAATTGATGGGACGAAGTGCGTCAATTGCAAACAATGCCTGACGCAGTGTCCTAATGGTGCCGTTCAGCTTTCGGCCAACGGCGTGGAGATTCCATTTGAAGAACCAAAGACTCCACAAAATATGGACAAGGAGGAACTCAACTTCCGCTTTGCATTCTGGTTGCATGAATTGTGCAATGGTTGTGGCAAGTGCAGTCGCACCTTCTACTGCGATTCTTTCCTTGACAGACGAGGACTTGATTGGCAACCGTTGATGGATATTCGCAACTGCACAGGTTGCGGCCTGTGCGTCCAGACATGCCCGCAGGGGGCGTTGCAACTGTTTGCTCCCGAACATTATGCAGTGTTAATTGGCGAGGATTCCAATACCCTAATGGAATGGCATCGTCGTTTGACTGCACACCAAATACCGCATTTTGTGTACACCAAGAGTGAACTGGAAAAAGTTGCTAATCTTACAGGTAGTGAGATTTATCAACTGTGGAAACAAGCTGTCAAAAATGATAAATGCTCTGAGGATAATCAATCTCCTGTCGAGGAGTGCCCCGTCATCCTTATAAATGATGAAAAAAAAGCTACTTTGTATTCACCATGTTCTAAGCAAAATAAGGTGTTAGCTGCAGGTGCTTTAGATGAGCTGCTGAAGCATGAAAGAATGCAGGCCATAATGGCAGAAGTTCATCGTCGTTTGGCGAATTTACGGGGGGAATAACTATGAAATCATCACAGATCATCGGGATGTTGCATATACCAGTCAACAGCATACTTGCATCACCGAAGGAGTGGTGCGAGGCGCTGGGGCTGCCTGTGGGGACTATGGAGGATTGGGAGGTCATTGACGGTTTGCGCGAGACGCTGGACGCCAATGGCGAGTTTTCGGGGGTGGCGGAGCCTGACTGGGGTGTTTCGCAGGTGGAGAGGCTGTCGTTCTATGGCTTTGTGCGTGACAGGATGCTGGCTGAGGCGGCCATCTATGTCCGCAACGGCATCTCCACGCTGATGCTGGAGAACACGGGTGCGCCCTATTTTTGCCGCGGCCATCAGGAGGCGGTGATCTTCTGGCTGATGCGGAATCTGGCGGGCGTGCTGCGGGACGCCTATCCCAAGCTGACGCTGGGCATTCAGATTCTGGCGTTCACGGACAACTGGGCGATGGACATCGCATGCCGCAATCGCTTCAACTTCATACGCTGCGAGAGCGCGCTGTTCCAGGGGATACGTCCAGAGGGCGTCACCCCCAACCACGGCAACCTGGCGCAGCTCTACAGCCACCGTCAGGAGCTGCTCTCCGCCGTTCCACGGCCCGTCGTCCCGCAGGTCTATGTTGACCTCCAGAAGAAGCATACGGCATTTTGGGAGGAGCTCTCCGACCTGAAACTCTGGCTGGACAACATCGTCTTCATGAAGCTGGAGGGCATCGTCATCACAGGCACAGGCACGGGCGTCCCCGTGAAGGAGGAGCATCTGGCGCAGGCGCGGGAAGCCATCGAAGCGGCGAAGGCGTTGCCCTATTTCCCGAAGAATCTGCGGTTGCCGTTGCTGGTGGGCTCAGGCGTCTCGGAGAAGAACCTTGCGATGTGCAGCCGCTATGCGGACGGCATGATCATCGGCAGTTCGCTGAAGGCCAATGGCTACTGGGAATGCGAGCTGGATGAGGAGCGTGTCGCTCGCTTTATGGAGTGCTTGGGAGGGAAGTGATGATGGAAAAACGCGAAGTGTTGCTGGCCTCGGGCTCCGTCCAGCGAAAGGCCATTCTGGAGGAGCTGGGAATCCACTACAAGTCGGTTGCCATGGATGTGGAGGAGGTGACTCTGGAGTCCCCATCCGACACGGTACGCGAGAATGCCATGCTGAAGCTGCTGGCGGCGCTGCCG
>JAFZZD010000028.1 GCA_017615955.1 Victivallales bacterium | reverse complement strand
GGCGTCCTCGCCGTCGCACCCAGGGCACGCCTCTCGTAAGGGGGGGACTCGTTGCACAACGCTATCGTTGCACGTTCCTAGCAAAATGCATGCCATTGGTGCGACGGCGAGGACGCCGTCGCTACTACCTCTGCGCCTCTGCGTCTCTGCGTTGGATTAGTCACGGAGGGTGCCGTTGCCGATGGCTACCCATTTGTATGTGCAGAGTTCCTCTGGACCGACGGGACCCCTGGCGTGCAGGCGGTCTGTGCTGATGCCCACCACTGCGCCCATGCCGTAGTCGCCACCGCCTGACAGGCGCGTGGATGCGTTCACCAGCACGGATGCGGAATCCACGCCCGCGATGAACTTGCGTGAAAGCGCAAGGGATTCGGTGATGATGCCGTCAGTATGCCCTGAACCATAGTGCGCGATGTGCGCCATTGCCTCGTCTATGCCGTTCACGACCTTTATGGACAGTATGGGTGCCAGATATTCCGTGCCCCAGTCCTCCTCCGTGGCGGGAATGCAGCCTGGAACTAGTGCGCATGTTTGCGGGCAGCCTCGCAATTCCACGCCTTGCTCCTTCAGTGCCGCCGCGATTGGCGGCAAAAGACGTTGCGCGCAGGCCGCATCAACCAGCAGCGTCTCCAATGCATTGCATACCTCCACACGTTGGCATTTGGAGTTCACGATCACTGGCACTGCCTTTGCCTCGTCAGCATCTGGAGCCACATACTGGTGGCAGATGCCGTCATAATGCTTCAGCACGGGAATGCGCGTGCCTTCGGACACCGCCCGTATAAGTTGTTTTCCGCCGCGTGGTATGATCAGATCCACGTATGCGTCTTGCTTGAGAAGTTCAGCCACAGCCTCGTGGTCCGTGCGGTCAATGAGCTGCACTGTATCCTCTGGAAGCCCCGCCTCCACCACGGCCTCACGCATTGCGCGTGCCAGAACGCGGTTTGTGCGTATGGATTCAGAACCGCCTTTGAGAATGACGGCATTGCCGCTCTTCAATGCGACTGCTGCCGCATCCGTGGTGACATTGGGACGCGCCTCGTAGATGATGGCCACCACGCCAATAGGCATGGAGACCTTGCTGACTTGCAGGCCAGAGGGCATGGTGCGCCCGTCAAGAATGCGCCCCACTGGGTCAGGCAAGGCAGCCGCCTCCTGAAGGCGCTTCAGCATGTAGGTGAATATCTTCTCCGTGACTTGAAGGCGCTTCTGGAATGAAGGCGACAAATCGGGCGCGGCTGCCAAATCCTCCTCATTTGCCTTCATAAGTTCCTGCTTGCATTCCTCCAGTTTCAGGCACATGCGGTTCAATGCATCTGCCCGCATCTTGCCTGATGCGGCATTCAGTTGGCGCGAGGCTTCCTTCGCGCGGCGGGCCATCTCCAGTATTTCCATAAGTTTGCTCCTCGTTTGTGTTTTGGGTGAATGTCTCCGTAATTTAACTGACATTTGCGAAAAATAAAAGCAATCAGTCATCTATCGAGCCATCACCCAATTGTCGGGTGCCGCTGGCAAGCCAGCGGGAAAGGCTTGCCAATTGTCGGATGCCGCCGGCTTTCGCCCGCTTAGATACGCAAAGCAGAAGCCGAATGGCATTCCCGCGTCCTGACGCGCGGCCCCTACCAAATTGTCGACTGCCGCTGGCGAAAGCCAGCAGGAAAGGCTTGCCAATTGTCGGGTGCCGCCGGCTTTCGCCAGCTTAGATACGCAAAGAAGAAGCCGAATGGCATTCCCGCGTCCTGACGCGCGGCCCCTACCAAATTGTCGACTGCCGCTGGCTTTCGCCAGCTTAGATACGCAAAGCAGAGGCCGAATGGCATTCCCGCGTCCTGACGCGCGGCCCCTGGCCGCGCGGAACAGCGTGCTTTGCGATAGTTTTGCAATTACCTCTATAAAAATGTCACTTTTATAGCAACTTTCCTGCTTTTATAGCATCTTTCCTATAAAAGTGTAGTAATGATAACATCTTTGTTTTTGCCCTTGCAAACCTGAATTTTCGGTGCTATGTTAGAAGCGGATGGTGGGTGGGGGAAGTTTCCCAAACAATGTACGCGCGTGGCGAGGGAGTATGACCAATATTTCTAAATTAATGGTTGCGTCTTGCGGGCACTAGCCGTTCAGCGGCTTTCATTGCCTATCCATCCATAAGGGTAACAGAGCATTGCAAAAATGCATATAGTTGGGTATATTTTGCCCAATTTTGAAACAACAGAGGAGATTAAACATGAGCACACCCGTGATTGGAACTTTGCTGCGCTGCGAGAGCATAGATGAACGCAGGATAGCCTATTACCAGAAAATCGGTCTGAATGCATTGCAGATTGCAGGCGTCTATGAGGATTGGCTTGCGCCAGGCGAAACCGCGAAGGCCGCCTCGGACGCATTCTTCCAGTTGTTTGAAAAATACGGCATTGCCGTGCCCACCATGTTCCTGTCATTCCCGAATCAGGACTGGAAGCACCCCCGCGAAGGCGTGGGACTGGTTCCCGCCGCCACCAGGGCCGAGCGCATGATTCTGTCCTGCCGCCAGATGAACTGGGCAAAACGCTACGGCATACGCTACATCACATGCCATGTGGGCTTCGTGCCAGAGGAACATGATGCCTTCTACGAGCGTCTTATTGCGGATTTGAAGCAACTGGCTCGCTTCGCCGCCGCAAATGGCCAGGATTTCCTCTTTGAAACTGGCACTGAATGCGCCGCCAGCATGAAGCAGACTATCACCGATATTGACGAACCAAATGTGGGCATCAACTTCGACCCCGCCAACATGCTCATCTATGGCACAGACACTCCTGCAAATCTGCTGGACTTGCTTGCGGACAAGATCAGGGTGGTGCATTGCAAGGACGCGGTACCCGCGCAACCAGGCGACCGCCGTGGCAAGGAAACCGTGCTGGGCAAGGGCGCAACCAACTTTGCGGATCTGCTCAAAAAACTGTTGTCACAAGGCTTTGCAGGACCACTTATAATAGAGCGCGAACTGCCACTGGGACCAGAGCAGGAAAAGGACATTGCAGAGGCCGTTTCCCTTATCAAGTCAATCATCTGACTTGCCGTTGAAAACAATAAAAAAACTCTGCGCCTCTGCATTAAAATCTCTGCGCCTCTGCGTTAAAATCTCTGCGCCTCTGCGTTGAAAGTCACCAGGTAAGGATTGACCAGGTGCGTAGGCCTGGCAATATGACTTTGCAGCCATCCTGGCGGAGTATTGAATTGCCTTCAGGCGAATGGCGTTTTATTGTGCCGAGTGGATTGCTGAAAAGAATATCTATGCTTGGAATGGGGTGTGCATTGTCATAATTGACCAGATGCAGGATGTGCGTCCCATCCTGTGCAATGCGTCTTTCAATGAAAACGTGCTCTGGCGCATCCACTTCAACTTCACGGGAGGGCATGGCGCTTAGAATGCGCTGGACTAGTTCCTTGCTGCGTGGTGGCTGTGTTACGAATGCCTGATACGAGCCAGACACATCGCCGATTAGCTCCTCCCTGGAAAATGTCATCACGTCGGGCTGCCGTGTCGCGGCGCTTATGGTTAGAGCATAGTCTTTGAACTGTGCTTCCTGTCCAGAAAAAAGCAAATCAAAGGTGATGTGGTTTTGCAGCAGCATTTGCTGCAGGGAGAGAAATGACTTGTATGCGTATGGGAAGTCCAGTTCGGCCTGTTCCCAGTCAAAGAACAGCGCAATTTCCCCCTTGCCTCTGCTGCCGATGAACAAGTGGCGGTTCTCCTTGATGAAGTCCACCTGTTTTTTCCATTCCTGGCATAGTTCGCCTTTTGTGAACTGGTGTATGTAGTGGGGGCGCATGAGCCAGTTGTTGCCAGTCTCCGCGCCGAATGCGCCTGTTTCCGCATTGATAAGAGCGACCTCCTCCTTGCTTTCAGGCAGGCCGATGCCCTCGGCACTGCTTTTCCATACAGTGGAGAATGTGCGGTATCCCACTGCGGCAGCCGTCTTGAAGAAATTGACCTGGTGTATTGGACCATGCTCGCCCATTCCAGGAAAATTGCCGCTCTCCGACCATAGAAATCCTGCGTTTTTCCCTAGCTGGCACACATCCGTTGCACGGAGCAGACGCTGGTCAAACAGGCCACGTATGGGACTGGGATTCCAGATTGTCATTACGTCTGGCTTCAGGCTTCTGGCATAGTCCCGCAATTCAATCATGCGCTGCGTCAGTTTTCCGCAACGGAAACGTACCCAGTGGCGCACCTCTGGCGAATAGGGGGCGTCTTCCATCATCTGCGCTGTCGGCAGTTCGGCGCCAGACGCCTGGCGATATGCTTCGCGGCAGCGCTGGCAGTAGCAGGGGCGTGAGTAGAAGTTGTCAAAATGCAGGCCATCAAGCCCCACTTCCAAAATGCCCTGCTTGATGCGCTCTTTCAGGTATGACAGGTATTCCTGCGATTCAATGCAGGGCATGTACCGCGATTTGCTGTTGCACCACAGCAGGGGCGTGCCATCCTCGTTAAGCGCAATCCAGTTTTTCGCGTCGGGATAGTCCAGATAAAATGTCTCATGGAAAATGGAGCCGTACTGCAGATAGCCGAACACCTTTATCCCGTGCTGATGGCACTTTTCCACCAGGTCTGCTGTCAATTTTACGTCTTCCATTTCGTGCGCCAGACCGAAGCCCTTGATGAAATGGGTAACAATGCAGTTTATGCCCAGTTCCGCAGCGGCTTTTACCGTGGCTTCATCATGCAGTGCGCGATACCATTTTTTAAGCTCGTCTTCGCCAGAATTGAGCAGACCAGGCGCATTCTTGGTGTAGTGCAGATAAAATGGCAGCGGCTCCCAGCCCCACCAGGCCCAGATAAGCGGATTTTCCTGTTTCATAATGTGCATTCCCATAGATAGCCTGCCCGCTGCTCGGTGTCGGTTTCACCGGCAAAGAGATGATTGCCTTCGGCGAAGCAGATGTCATGTCCGATGTAGAGCTGGTCATCGCCATCGCTTATCAAGCCGAAGTCCTCGAAGTTGCGGGCCTTGCGGTCGTATGCGAAGAGGTGGCATCTGCCGTAGAAGCCAGCTATGCCGTAGAGCCTGCCGTCAGGCCCGATTTCAAGGGCTGGCATTCTGCGCTCTGGCGTGGGACGCCCCAGGTATTCCACCTCCGCCGTGTCGGGATGTATCCGCAGCAAGTCGCCTGTGGCGCAGCCCACGTAGAGGAAGCCGTCCCCGCCGTTGAGCATCATGTCAATGGGACCTGCGCCAGGGTACATCAGGTCGGCTCCCTGGCCTGGGATCAGCGTATGGTTGAAGTATTGGACTTTATTGGTGTCGGGATCGTAGCGGAACAGATTGTGGGTGCGGGCGTTCCAGGTGGACCATACGCCGCCGCGGTCGTCCAGTGCCATTATGTGCGGCGCACTTCCCATGTACTGGCTGAAGCGCAGCTGGCGGCTGTTTATGTCAAAGACAAAGAATACGAATACGGGATAAGTAACGCCATAGATGAGACCTCTGTCCTCGTCCACGGTGATGGTCTGTATGTAGTCATGCGGCACGGGAATGCCCAGAAAATCGTATTTGCCAGTGGCGAAGTCATAGTGGAAGATGCGCCCGCCTTTGGCCTCGGCGCGCTGGTCCTCGCGGTGCAGGCAGGCGGTGGCGCCATATATGTTTCCCTGGCGGTCCAGATGCAGCGAGCGGTGTATCTTGATCTCGAACTTCTCCGCCTCCTTTGCAAAATGCAGGTCGGTGAAGCGGTTCTTCGCTGGGGAATATTCGAACATGAGGTCATTGTTGAATGCGGTCATGCCGCAGATGACCTTCTTGCGCTGCGGGTGGTATAGCAGGCTGGTGAATGAAATCAGGTTGTTCTTCCAGTCATCGTTTGAGGTGAAGTCCCTATATCCCATGGTGCGGAGGGGGCGTGTAACTGGATGTCCAAGTTTGCGCAATATGTGCTTTGTGATTTGCATGATGCGTTTTATTTGCTTGTTTGCATTATGGTGCCTGGTTTGCTGAGTTCAAAGATGTTCTTGTCCAGGGCGTAGCGCAGCTGCGCCACATTGTCCACCGATTCTAGGCGGACACTGAAGTCCTTGGTTACCAAGTAGCCAGCCACGGTAAGGACGCCGCTGCGAGGTATGCGAATGGCAGGGCTGGGCAAGGCCATGAAGGCCGAGGCCGTGCTTTCGCGGAATGCCATCAATTCTGGCGTGATGCCTGTCCAATGGTCTTTGCCTCCGCAATTGGGCAGTTCGAAATAATGCACGAGTGCGCATTTCTGCTGCCGGCGCACCTCGTCCATCAAACAGCGTGCCTGTTCGGCTGGGACGCGTATGTCGTTTTCGCCATGGAACAGGATGGTCGGCGTCTGTATGTTGCATACAGTTGTTATGCCGCTTCTGCTTTTGTATGCCTCGGCGTTAGTGTCAGGATTGCCGCCAATCCAGCCTTTCCCTTCCATTTCATCGCGGAATTCGCCTTTCGTGTCGCATCTGTACCATGCGGCGTAGTCATAGATGCCGCAATCCGCGTGGGCGCGGCAGAAATAGTCTGGAAACTTGCCCAGAAGCGCCAGTACATTGCCGCCACCGCCGCTGCCGCCGGAGAGATATACCTTCTCTGGCTCCAGGATCTTGTCCGCAAAATGCTGTTTTGCGTATTCAACGGCGTCAATCGCATCCTGAAGTTCATTGCCATTGCAGTCTGGCTTGCCATTTGCATCGCCGCGCCCCCGCATTTCAGGCCGAATGAAGAACCATTCTGCCTGTCCGCGCACAGCCTCCACATTGTCCCTGTGCTGTGTTTTCACGCAGCCATGCCAGCCATGTAGATTCAGATGCAGATGCGCTTTTTGCACGGGGATGTCAAAGTCCGCGTACAGCGTCAGTTCTGGATCCAGGGATGATGGGTATGGAAGATACATTCTTGCTTTGTGTGTTTGGTAAGTGATATTGCCAATATTGTAAGGCGAATGTTAAGTAAATCAAGGTGAATGCGAAATATTCGTCATTTGGCGTCGTAGTCTCCCTCACCTGTGTTTCCATACGCCACTGGCATCCATGTGAGCGCCGAGCGGCGCTCACTCAGGTTGACCAACCGGTAAGGCAAAGCCCTATGCATCTCCGCACAGGTTGGCCAACCTGTGTGGATGTCCAACAGACGAAAACATACAAGTTGGTCAACCTGCGCGGATGTCCAACAGACGAAAACATACAAGTTGGTCAACCTGTGTGGATGTC
>JAFZZD010000228.1 GCA_017615955.1 Victivallales bacterium | reverse complement strand
GGGCCTCCCACCTGCAAGCGCGGCGACACGGCATGCACACCAGCCTCGAAATAGTCGTATAGCTTGCAGTACTCGTCTATCTTGTAGTCCTGCTGCTCCTTGTTGAGTTCAAAGAAGAACTGGGGATAGATCCAGAAGCCCAGGTCCGGCTCGTTCCAGCAGTGGAACAGCCACTGGGAAACCTCGTCAATGCCATATCGCTCCACCCAGTGCTGCGCCTGCGCCTGGCAAAGCAGGCGCCACTCGTCGTAGTCGGCTGGATTGGAACGGCAGAAGCGCTTGTCCTTGTAGCGGCATCCGCTCAATTCAGTGGGTGTCTTCGCCATGGCAACTGGCATGAAATTGAAGCACATCAGCATCTTGTATCCCTTGGACACCATATAGTCCAGGCGCAAGTCCTGCGCGGAAAAGTCAAACACCAGCCGGCCCTCGGCATCTCTTGAGACCACATCCTCGAACATGGTGTAGAGGCGGACATATCTGGCAGAGTCATCCGCAGCTAACTTGTCCAGAATATCCTGGCCCCAGATGTCCTCCACCGCATCCGTGGGATGGAAGTGGATGTTGTTCCAGAAATTGGGCTTTTGCTGCCCCTGCTCAATTGCGTTGATTTTGATTTGCATAGTCATGTCAATTGGGTTAGTTAATGTGAGCGCCGAGGCCATTAATGTGAGCGCCGAAGCGGCGCCCACTCAAGTTGAGCAACTTGTATGCCTTCGTCTGTTGGACAGCCATACAGGTAGGCCAACCCGTGCGGAGGTGCCTAAAGCTTTGCCTTGCAAGTTGGTCAACCTGAGTGAGCGCCGCTTCGGCGCTCACATTGGCCGCTTCGGCGCTCACATTGGCCGCTTCGGCGCTCACATTGGCCGCTTCGGCGCTCACATTGCCGCCACGACTGGTATTACATTTCGGAATATTTCTTGATTATTCGGAGGTACTCTGGAGAATATGTGTCTGGCTTGCAGAAGATGCAAAGGGATTTTGCACCTGACTCGTAGATTGCCTGCATGCGCTTTTCAAACGCATCGGGCTCATTTGTGCCCATTGAGCTTTGCACAGCCAGGCCAGGAGACAACTCCGCCTTCGCCCCCTCCATGAGACGCAGATGCGTCCTCATGTTGTCCAGAAAATAGTCGAAGTTAGTATGGTAGTTCATGGTGTTGATGGCGTCCACGATGCCGTCAGCACCCCAGTCAGCCCAGTCCTGGCCTTCCAGCACGGCGGGTCCAATGCCCCAGACTGGCTTTTCCCAGATGTCCGCGGAGTTGGCATAGTCGGAGCGCGCAGCCATGGACAGCTGCTTGCCGGCCTGCATGGTCAGCTGGTGAATTGCGGCAACCGTTTCTGTGATGTGCCTGTTCAATATTGCGTGCTCCTTGTAGATGTAGGAGTGCATCTGGCGGTCCTTCTCGGTAGGCATTTCAAAACCGAAGTACTTCTTGCGCAGTGCGCGGCATGCCTCGCATCCGCATGGGAACATTTCCGCTAGAATGCTGTTGATGCTACGTATGAAGTCCAGGTGTATTCCATTGAGCACGTCGCCATAATCTGCCAGCTTGTTGCCCACGACCTCAAGCATCTGCCTCTTGTATTCGGGATGATTCGGGCAGGGTCCCTTGAGGCGTATGCCCTGTGTGCGGTACATCTCCTCCATCTGCTCATCGGTGATCTGGCGCATGGGTGGATTGGGCAGTTCCCTGGCAGGATTCACCCAGGCGTCAACGGTAATGCCAGCCTCGCCAGCGGCCATGCAGTATTCCCTCAAATCCCGTATTTCGGGAAGATAAACATGAATGTGGGAGACGCCATTGTCCGCCAGCAGCCTGAACATGGCCTTCAATTCCGGATATGGCTTCTCCTTGTTCACCACAAAACGCGCATGGTCCCAAATCTTGATCTTCATTGACGAACTCCTTATCTTTTGTTTCGTTCCGCGATTATTTTCAGTATTCTGCGCTGTATGGTGGCAAGAAGAGCATTGCCTTCGGAAGGGGAAACCCCGTATGCCTCAAGGAAAATCTTGCTTGCTTCAGGCAGTGAACAGTAGAATGGCAAATGTGAGCAGAACTGCACCAGATTGCGCATTGCCTGGTGATGGCTCTTGCATCGCCGCGTCCTGTCATTGTCAAGATAATACACCTTGTACTTTTCTTCATCAACGCAAATATTACCGGGAATGGCGTCTCCATGGACAAAGCCTGCCTGGTGCAGGCGCCTCATATCAGCCGCAATGATCTTCAGGATTATCAAGGTGCGTGCATGCTGGTTTTCACGAAGAAGGCTGTGAACACAGGGGACAGCCAGCTCCTTGCTGACAAACAACTCGGTTAGGTCATCCTCACGCCAGGCGGAAAACACGGGTTCAGGACAGCCAAAGTTGGATGCAAGCAAGTCCCTGTGGATTTCATAGATATGCTTCACACGCGGCCCGCGGAAAAGGCGCTTAACCCATTTTACAAATCTCTTTCTGAAGCATTCGTTCTGGGGATACAGCCACTTTGCATAAAGAACGGTCCCATTCTCCTCTTCCAGGCGATAAACCACCCTGTTATTGTAGCGCACCACCTCACAGCCTTTCCTGATATAGTATTCAGGCTTCTGAAGCGTCGCCGCCACCTCATCATCGGCCAGCCTAAGCCAGCCATCCTCTATCGTAGCCACTTTCATCTAAAACTTCTTCCAATGCCGGCATCCCAGCGCTTGCGATAGATGCCATTGCCATATTCGCCAATGTCCTCCGTGACAAAGAACATTGCGCCGCCCTTCCACTGGCCGCCGCTGCGCAGATAGTCTATAACGCCGCGCCTGAGGCTGTTGTCCCTGGGCGCCGTATTCACATCAAAGGGCACATTCGATGGAAATAT
>JAFZZD010000227.1 GCA_017615955.1 Victivallales bacterium | reverse complement strand
GCCAGGACAAGGACGGCGAAGGCCAGTCGGAACCACAGCAGCAACAGGAGCAAGCAGGTGAAGACAATGGAGGCCAGGATTTGAAGACACTCCAGAACGCCATCGAGGAAATCAAGAGGCTGCAGCTACAGCAGGGCGACCTGAATGTGGCGGTGCGTGGCGAAAAGCCCGCCCACTTCGCATTGGCTGGCAAGCAGCGCAAACTGACGCAGGCGGCAAACGCAGTGAAGCAGCAGATTTTCCCTGTTAAGGACGCATTGCCAGCGGCGAACATCCTCAACATGGCGGAAGGAAACATGAGGGATGCGGAAAATGCGCTTGGCGCTGCCAAATGCGATGTGGCGGGACACTATGGCGACAGGGCATTGCAGCATCTTCAGCAGGCAAGGCAATTTCTGGAGGCACTGCTGAAGCACTCCGCTTCGCAGCAAATGCGGGCGCTGACGCAAAAGGCGGAGGAACTGGCGAAACGCCAGGAACAGGCCGCGTCTCAAACAAGGGATGGCAAGGAGGACAGCAAACAACTGCGCCAGCAACAACAGAACATTCAGGAAAGCACATCACAAATGATGCAGGACCTGAGGTCCCTGGCCAGCGAAATCCAGAATCTCGCCCCAGAGGCCGGCAAGGAACTAAACCAGGTCGCGGCAAAAGCGTCGTCCGGCGGTCTGGAGGAAACACAGAAGCGGGCGCAACGGGCGCTGGCATACAAGCGCATGAACCGCGCGGCGGACGAGCAGCAGAAGGCCGCCCAAATGCTGAAGGAAATGGCCCAGGGCATGAAGGAGGCGGCAAAATCCATGAACAACTTGCAGGAACAGGAACTGCGGCAGGCGCTCCTGCAATTGGCAAAACTTGCCATTGACGCCAATGCCACGCAATTTGAAAGCGACCAGGGCAAGGCAAGGCAACGCCTCCAGCAAATACGGCAGCAGGCGTCACAGATTACAGGCAAAATCGGCGAGGCCTCCAACTCGGAGGAACTGCAACGCACTTCAGGCGAATTGTCAAAGTCCACAGGCGAGGATGCCAATGGCGGGCAAATGACAAGGGAGCAGATCATGTCCGCCACACGAGTCATCATACAAATGCTGGATGGCCTCCAGCAACAAAAACAAAGCCACCTGCCCCGCACATACGTGGCTCCGCCAGAAAAATACCGCAGGCAAGTGGAAAACTACTTCAAGGACATCAGCCGCGAATAATACAACGCAGAGGCGCAGAGATTTTAACGCAGAGGCGCAGAGATTTTAACGCAGAGGCGCAGAGGTTTTAACGCAGAGGCGCAGAGACGCAGCGATTTTAACGCAGAGGCGCAGAGACGCTTTGGTAATGGGGGTGACATGCAACCTGTAGCCAATGGATTCATTATGCATCTCCCATGCGCGCACGTACATTGTTTGGGATACTTCCCCCACCCACCTTCCGCTTCTAACATAACCCCTGAAATCGGGGTTTGCAAGGGGGAAAACGAAGATGTATTCATTACTACACTTTTTAGCGCATTCAATAAAATTCGCTAAAAAATCAAGATTCTTATAGGAAAG
>JAFZZD010000226.1 GCA_017615955.1 Victivallales bacterium | reverse complement strand
GGATGTGACGATATAGAGGTTGCCAGGAAATCCTACGTCCTGATGCGCGGCCAATGGCCGCGCACATACCTACCCTCTTGGGGAACATAGCTTTGTGAAAATATGAAAATCCCTTTCAATTTAGCAGGTTTTGTATAATTGCAAGCTATGCAAAACAAAAATAATATTGTATATGATTTGTAATAAACAATAATAATGATAATTTACGGACAACTGACAGAGAATATTCAGAATAAAGGCAAGAGGTGAATAGTGGAGAAGAACGACAAGAAACCATTGATACAGGTGCTGGAAAGGGCGATCGACATACTTGATTTGCTGGCCGAGGCGAATGTGCCCATGCGCACTACGGATTTGGCCGAAAAGCTTGGAATATCGCAGCAAAGCGCGGGCAATCTTCTGCGGACCTTGTACGGTCGTGGGATGCTGTCCCAGGACAAGGAGCGGCGCTATCGCCTGGGACCACATTGTTTTTATCTGGGGTCATTTGCTGACGAGTGGATCAAGCTGCGTGAAGTCAGCAGGGGCATTATGCATGAACTGCGCGAGAAGACAGGCTGCACGGTTTTTCTAGGTGCGCTTGAGAACGACAAGTTATTCTGCCTGGCGTTGCTGTGGTCGGACGCGCCTTATTTTTCCCATCCAACGCAGGTGTGGATGGACCAGCCGCATTCGACTGCCTGCGGGCGTCTGCTTATGGCGTTGCTTCCGCGTGAGGAAAGGCTCCAGATGCTGAAGCGCATTAACAAGCGTCAGGTTACCGACAAGACCATCACCGATACAGATTTGCTTGAGAAAAGCTGTGCAGATATTGTCGAGTGCGGCTATTCGGAGATACGCGAGGAGTCAGTTCCTGGAATATGGTCATTGGCCGTGCCAGTGACCACGCCGACGGGGAAGATCTTGGGCGGATTGACATTGTCCGCCAAGATTAGTGAGAGAGAGCTTCAGACCGGCAAGTTTTTGCCATTGCTGTTTGACGCTGCCTCGCGCATAGGACGTCTGGCGATGCCTGGTGCCAAAAGTGAGATTTTGAAATAGACATGACAATTTAGAGGAGACGAAGCAAATGAATGGAAACCGGAATTTTAGTGTAGCTTGCGTTGGCTCGCATGCATTTTTCACTTTGATTGAGCTTCTGGTGGTCATAGCGATCATTGCCATACTGGCGGCGATGCTGCTGCCGGCGTTGAGCAAGGCCAGGGACAAGGCCAGGTCAATTGGGTGCATAAACAATCTGAAGCAGATTGGACTGGCTCAGACACTGTACTCAGAGGAAAGTGACGATTTCCTTCTGAATGGCTATGCTGGCACAAATTCCACCAATACGAACCAGCTATGGTTCGTGATATTGTCGGGAACCAGCATTGGAGGCTCTCTAAGGGTCGGTTCCGGATATGGCGTGGAGTTTTACGGCAATGCCCAGATCAAGGGCTCTTTCTATTGCCCCAGCGAGACAAGGCCTGGCTTCACCTACACGCACTACACCCTGAACTGGTATCTGACGGGTGCCAGGGAGGACCGTTACCGTAAGTTGCCAGCAGTGTATGCCCCTAGCGATGCACTGTTCGCAGGAGATGGAAACATAGACAACACCTGGGCATACGGCAACATCTACACCATGGGCTTCAGGCACGGCGCACCTGAAACAAGGGAGATACGTGCCAATACCCCTCCTGGCACTGTCAGTGCACGAGCCTGCGCCACATACGTGGATGGACATGCGGGGTCGAGGAGTTTTTCCGAGAACAAGGCGCTGACGCTTGTGAGCGAAATACGCACGGTGACTTCCGCCACACCTTCGTTTTCGCCATGTTTCTTCACTGGATACACGTATAATTCATTGGGCGATTCAGTAAAATAGACGAGGTGGCGTATAATGAAAACGTTCATTGCTGCGGTAATTTGCTGTTTGCTGTGCGGTTTTGCATTGCACGGCATGTACCTGGAGATTGTGCCTGGCGAGGATGGAAGCACACAGTTTGGCGCTGTTTCGGATGTGACTGGAAGGCTTTCCATCCGTGACGTCACCAACACGTTGGTGCTGAAGGAGGAGGGCATCGCAATTAAGCAGACGAGTCCGCTGCCGGCATTGCCCATGAAGCTGTCCAAGGACGATTGCGCATGGATTGAGATTACGCCGCCTGGCGCACAAAAGCTCAGTTTCATCATAAAACCAGAGGACAAAGGCAGCGTCCTGGAGGGGCAAGTCTGGACATGGAGCCGGCTTCTGACCTGGAAGGAGCTTGGTGTTGCCTCCGCCTGCTTTGGCAAGGAATGGGCAATACAAGTATGCCGCCAATATCAGAACCTGCCGGAGAAGGCTTGCTGGAGCTATCCGGATGCGGCTCGTGTGGTGTTCAGGAAAGAGGGCAGCAACTTTAGCTTTGACGGTTTTGGACCTCGCTGGAAGCTCAGCGGCTATGAGATTGGCTGGTCCACCAAGGGAAAAGTCAAGGTGAATGCCCAGATTGTGTCAATTGAAAATCCCCGCGGCTTCAACCAGGTGATATCCAATGGCAAGGGGATACTGCGCAGCATAATGAACAACTCGACAGAGCGTACTCTGCAAATGGAATGGCTGGAGCCTGACACACAGCGCGTCATCGGAAAGCGGAACATAACATGGCTTCGAGTGAAGAATGGGAAAATGGCTGGACCTGATTACGTGAATCCTGATCCGCCCTTGGTGATGAAGGGTGCTTTTTACCCGCACAAGGATTTGCTGTGCTTTGAATTGGGGTGCGAGAAAAAAAGCAAGCTGAAGCAGCTTAGGAATGTTGTCTTCCTATTGACTGATGCGGAAGGCAAGGCATTGAAGGAGACTGCGCCAGTTGGCAAGGGCGGCGCTTTGACGGCACAGATGGATGTTACTGGTTTGCCTGTGGGTAAATATTTCCTGCGCGCCAAGGCGGATGATAAGTTGTTGGAGGCCAGCGACTTTTTCTGCGTGGAGAAATTTGCCTGGCAGAACAAGCGCTATGGCACGGCCCGGCTCATAGTGCCGCCATTCAAGGCACTGGCTTGTGAAAATGATAAAATCATAGGCGCGTTTTTCTCTTATGAATGTGGTGGAATGCTTTGGAATGGAATAATTGCAGATGGCAAAAACATATTGCGTGCACCTGTG
>JAFZZD010000225.1 GCA_017615955.1 Victivallales bacterium | reverse complement strand
TGCGTCTCTGCGTTAAAGATGGGTACTGAACAGTTACCAAACAACACAGCTTTCAAAAAGTCCTTCTGTCAGGGATTGTGGTGCCATTCCAGGCAAATGCAAGGTTGCGTGAACGCCTTTGGGAATGCTGCATCTGTATTTTCTGCTCTGCCCGCATTTCAGCAGACAACTTTCCAGTGCGCCGTATGGAGTCTTGTACGAACATTCGAAAGCAGGCACAGCCTGGCATTGTACTGCTGGACGCAGAAGCACCTCCTTGAAGCCAGGGGCTGTTGGATTAATCCCCGCTATGTAACGGAACATGCATGCCGAAACATCGCCGAACATAATGTGCATGCGCGAGTGCTCGCCATTCCAGTGCTCCCATAGCGATGTGGCGCCCTGCGTCACCCAATAACCCCAGCCAGGACATTGCACCTGCGTCAGAAAACGCACCATTTCATCAATATGCCCTGTTTCTCCCAATACCCTAGGCACGAACTTTGCGCCCAGGATTCCCACATTGGCCCGACAGTTCTCCTCATGCAATTTTTCAAGCAGTCTCGTCAACAACTTCCGCCTCAATTCGGGACGGTCCTCCAGCATATTGAAGAAAAGGGGCGTGGACAGGGCAGTAAGGCTGTTGTTTCCGCAATCTCCCTCGTCAGTCATGAACCTTTGAATGAAGGCGATGCGTATCCTTTCAGCAAGATCAAGAAATTTGTCCTTGTCCGCGTCTTTGCCAAGATGCGAGGCCATTGATGCAATGCACTTTGCATCATTATAATAGAATGCAGTGGAGGTCAGGCTGCGTTCTGGCATAAGCGACGGATTGTAATGCGCCCAATCACCAAGACCGAAATCCACAATGCCATCCACATCATGCCATCTTCTGCAATATTCAAGATATCTCTTCATCCCATCATAATGCCGTCTCATTATCGTGTCATCGCCAGCAAAGAGGTATGATTTCGCGGCGGCCTCAAATATGAAAGAATCCCAAGCTGGACCAGAACCCCAGTTATAGCCCCATATTCCTGTAGGCGCTATGCACGGCAATTGCCCAGAGGGGCGTTGCTCGTCCATGAGCATAGTGGCAAAATTCTCCATTCCCCTGTGTATGTCAAAGTTGAAGCATCCAGTCTCGTATGCGATATTGTGGTCGCCAGTCCAGCCGTTCTTCTCCCTATGTGGGCAATCTGTGGGTATCCCCGTAAAATTGCAGAGATATGCCCGCCGTGTAATCTCCTGCAAGCGCTCAAGAGTGGCGTTCTCCGTCTTGAACTGCCCAATTTCCGCAAAGTCAGTGCGAATAAAATGCGCCTGTATCCCTTTGATTGTCGCGCCATGGCTGCAAGTGGCCTGCACATAACGGAAGCCATGATAGCAGAAATGCGGATGAAGCATCTGAACGCCCTCGCCATTAAGGATATAGGTGTCCTTCTGGAAAATGTCCTTGCCAATGAACTTTGATATGTCATCAATGTCCAAATGCCCGTCCTCCGCAAGACGCTCGCCGTGCTGGAGGACTATTGTCCCCCCCGCCTCGCCTTCAGCTTTGATTTCACACCAGCCAGTGACACTGGTTTCAAAGTCATATACCGCCACACCTTCTTCAAGCCGTGTCACTGTAACAGGAGCAATGCGCTCCGTCACCCTGCATGGCTCGCAACATTCGGGGACAAGTTCTCCAGGAGGAGGATTCATAATCTCCGCATAGCCAAAACCGCTGGCGTCAAAGTCTGGCAAGGATATGCCATGAATGATTTTCCTGGTGTCCTGTGTCTCGCCAGCCCGCAATGCGTTCATGGTTATGTGGCTTGCCGCCGCATGCCATGTCTGGTCGGATTTTAGCAGAACATTCCCTGCCTCGTCCTCCAGCTGAAGCAGCAAGGACGGCTGATTGCGCCAGGGAGAATGCTCAAATTGCCCACTCATGGGCGACTGGCAGTTATACCAGCCATTGCCTAGAAGCACGGCTATGGCATTCTTGCCAGGCCGAAGCAAAGAGCTAACATCGTGGCTGATGTATGCGATGCGCCGATTGAACTGAGTGATGACTGGAGACAATACCTCGTCTCCAATCCTAACACCATTCAAATACGCACAGTGCCAGCCTGGCGCGGCTATGAACAGCCTCGCCTTCGTAACTGAAGGTGAACATTCAAAGACCTTGAATAGCCAGGGCGCCCCCCTGCCCTCAAGATTAGCTTCCCGGACACGGAAAAGACTATCCTTCTCTGGCAATGTCGAGCCTATCCATTTTCCTTCCCATTGCCTCGCATTCTCACTGCTGTCAATCATTTCACGCCTTTGCTAATCAGATTTAGTATATTAGGAACATCATTCTCCAAACAGTACTTTGAAACTGGAATATCACAATCTCACTCAACGATTTGGCGGACGCTTGCCCTCTCAATCAGAGTCGGCTCTATTCTCATCTGATGTATTGGCTGCTCTGGATTATCAAGAATATCCAGCAGATATTTGCCAGCCTGACTGCCAAACTCCTCCTTCGGCTGATTGATCGTTGTCAGAGCGGGTGTCATCATATCTGACAGAAACATATTGTCATAGCCAATCACAGAGACATCATCAGGCACTTTCAATCCTTCCTGAAGAAGTGCCTTGTACAAGGCAAATGCCTGTATATCAGAAAAACAGAATACAGCTGTAAATCGCCTTATGCATTTCATAAGACTTGTCAAATCAGGAAAGCATGGGGCTTCAATGCCATGTTGCCTAAGCTCATTGCGGCATGCCTTGCTTCGGGAATACAGCAAATCGTCTCCAAGCACGGCAATCCTGCGATGCCCTTTGTCCCATAAATATTTGGCGGCGATGACACCACCGGAGTCATCATCCACCTCAATGCCGTGAAACCCATCAAGCAGATGCGTCAATGTCATAATCGGCAAATGCTTCTTATGATTTTTAAGGACATTCTTTGCGTTGGTTTTGCCGTCTGCCGAACAGATTGGCACCCAGATACAGGCGTCAACTCCCTTTGCCACAAGAAAATCCAATGCCTCAATCTCAGCCTTCAGCGTGTCCTGTATGAATATTGGCAGCAGATGAAATCCCTCTATGGCGAGCGCCTGGTCAATGCCAGACAGTATTTCCGCCCAAAACGACGCGCCTACAGAGCCGCGCATGACATAGCCTATGATATCCGTCCTCTTGCGCGCCATTGCCCGCGCATTAACATTGGGCTGATAGTTGACACGCCTGATGACCTCCATCAGCCTCTGGCACGTCTCCTCGGATATGTGATATTGCTTCGCCTTTCCGTTAAGGCACATAGACGCTGTCGTCTCGGAAACGCCTGCCATCTGGGCGATTGTTCTTAATGTTATTCTGCGTCCTGGCATATTTATGGTATCATGAAATTAAAGCCATGCTTCTAACTGTGCCCACAAACATAGACACTATTACCTAGCGCAACAAAAAGATATTTTATATTCCGCACTCTATTTTGCAAGTTGATTATTCCAATTCAGAACAGGCCCAATATCACGACGCCAGCCATCACCAGGAACAGAGCCAGGGCCTTGTCCCTTATGTTCTGCTCCCTGAAGATCAGGCTTCCCAGAACGAATGCAATGACACAGCTGAAGCGCCTGACAAGAGAGACCTGCATGATATAAATGCCAGGCAGGCTAAGCGCCTTGAAATACAGGAAATCAGCCAGAATGAGGAAGACGCCTGTAAGCGGGATTGCCCAGCTCCAGCGCAGACGTGGCATTGGCTGGCCGACAAAGCGCCTGACCACAAGCAGGACGGCAAACAGCAGCACCAGATCAATGGAAAAATGCAGCTGTACCACCTGGGGCTCTATGCGCAGCACATTCAGCAGGTACTTGTCATACAATCCCGACACGGCGCCAGTCACTGCGCTCAGCAGAATCAACTTCATTCCCCTGCTTTTGGC
>JAFZZD010000224.1 GCA_017615955.1 Victivallales bacterium | reverse complement strand
TCTGCGTTAAAAAACTCTGCGTCTCTGCGTCTCTGCGTCTCTGCGTTAAAAAACTCTGCGTCTCGGCGTTTAGATGTTGCGGTCGGCGAAGTCGTAGTAGAAGTTCCAGTCGAAGGCGGTGAGGGAGTGCTTGCCTGTCTTGACGTGGTACCCGATTTTGCCTTTGCCGTATGAGATATCGCAGGGCGGCATCTCGTCCACGCCCAGTCCTGGCAGTCCGTACAGCTCCCATATCTTGGAGGCATTGTATGCGGAGATGAATTCGCTCTTGGGGTCTGCGGTGTAGTCCAGGCTGGAGCTGCCCACATAGAGTGCCCTAGGCGCCACCAGCGCCAGCAGCGCGTGCTGGTCGATGGGCAGCAGTTCCTCCTGCTCTGCGAACTCCATCATCTTGTCAGTGAACCAGTTTGGCCTTACGTGCCAGAGGCAGCTGAGCGTTTCGCCGAAAAGGCGCCTGCTCAATGCGGCGCCGCCGTGCCCCGAGTTGTTGGAGACCACCATCTTGAAGCGTTCGTCATTGGCGCCAGCCCAGAGGCAGGCCTTGCCAAGGCGGCTGTGTCCTACAATGGCGCAGCGGGACGCATCCACCAGGGGTTCCCTTTCCAGCGCGTCCAGGATGCGGCTGTATCCCCACGCCCATCCGCCGATTGCGCCGAGATTGCGCCTGCGCTGGTGCAGTTCCTCCAGCGGGATGTCATAGTCGGGGCACAGGTCCTTTTCATCGCAGAACAGTGTGAAAATGCTCTTGCGGGCACCGTCCAGGTTGTCGGGGAAGATTTCCCCGCAATGCGCGGTCGCCACGGCATAGCCCCGCTCCATTGCGCCGATGTAGTTCATGAACTCCTGCTTCTGGACACAGCGAAAACTTTCATTTGGCGCGCCGATGGTATGCCAGAGACGCTGTGACCTGTCGTCCACAGGACCTCTTGTCATGCGCACATCGTGTTCAGGCGTATTTGCCTGGTTGCCGCTGAAGTTCAGCTGTATGAACACAGGCGGCTTTACCGCGCTCTTGGGCACATACAGCATCATGTCGAAGTTGAAACTGCGGCCATCGTTCATCTCGCAGTAGAGGCGGTATTCCTTGCGGATTGCCTTGCCGTCCAGTGCATCGTCCTTGATGGTCATGGTCTCCACCCGCAGCTTGTCAGGCGCAGGCGGCATGAAGCCATACATGCAGTCCTTGAACTGCTGGAGTATTTCAGGGCGTTTGCGCTTCCATTCGTCCAAAGTTGCTGGCAACGGGGGCAGCGTGTAGGGCTTGACCTTGTCCTCGGTTGTCACATAGCGCCTGAAGAATTCATCGCTCCAGGCATTGGTGGCACGTTCCGCAAGAATGATTTTTTCAGGATGGTCGGGAGTGCGGAGGCATTCCTCAATTGCAGGAGGTGTGTAAAGTCTTGTCATGTTTATATAGGGGGCGTTGCAAAACATAATTATGTGAGCGCCGAAGCGGCGCTCACTCAAGTTGGCCAACTTGTTTGTTTTCGTTTGTTGGAACACTGCACAGGTTGGCCAACTTGTGCGGGACGTCTGGGGCTTTGCCCTGTCGCTTGTTCAACCTGAGTGAGCGCCGAAGCGGCGCTC
>JAFZZD010000223.1 GCA_017615955.1 Victivallales bacterium | reverse complement strand
TGGCAATTGGCAAGACAATGGAAGAAAACATCAAGTATCGACAGCGTGGCCTGGGCATACCCCAGGACGAAGGACTCTACCATTTCAGCAACGAGCATGACGCCTGCGGCGTCGGCCTGGTGGCCAACCTTAACGGGATGGCATCCCATGGCATTGTGGCGAACGGCCTTACCATACTGCGCCGCCTACTGCATCGCGGCGCGGCGGGTAGCGATGCCTTGTCAGGTGACGGCGCGGGACTACTCTGCGCAATTCCACACGACTTTTTCCAGCGTGAATTGAAAGGCATACTGCCAGCGCCAGGGCATTACATATTAGGAATGATGTTCAATGGTCTTGGTGAGGAGGAGACCATAAAGTCCATCGTCAAGGAGGAGAACTGCCGCATACTTGCATGGCGTGACGTGCCATGCGTTCCAGAAAAACTGGGTGAAACGGCCTGCTCATGCCGTCCTGTAATACGCCAGCTATTCATCGTTCATGAAGGCGGTGATGAAGGCGAAGTGCTGGAACGGCGGGCATTCGTGCTGCGACGCCGTCTTGAACGGGAACTGCTGGATGTTTATTTTCCAAGTTTCAGCGGCAGGACCGTGGTTTACAAGGGGCTTATGCTTGCGCCACAGATCGAGGCATTCTATCCTGACCTGGCAGATGAGACATTCGTCTCCCCCTTTGCGCTGGTGCATCAGCGCTACAGCACAAACACATTCCCCACCTGGCAACTTGCGCAGCCATTCCGTATTCTCGCCCACAATGGTGAAATCAACACGCTTCGCGGCAATCTGAACCAGGCGCGGGCACGTGAGGCGTTGCTGCGTAGCTTTCTGCTGGAAGACGACATAAAGAAACTACTGCCATTGATTGACGAAAACCAGAGCGATTCCGCCTGCCTGGACAACATGGCGGAACTGCTGATGCTCTCTGGACGATGGCTTCCACATGTCATGCTTATGCTCATACCCCAGGCATGGGGAGAGAACTACCACATCACAAAGGACATACGGGGCTTCTTTGACTACCACTCCACTTTGGTAGAACCCTGGGATGGTCCAGCCGCATTAAGTTTCACGGACGGCATAGGATGCGGCGCCATGCTGGACCGCAATGGCCTGCGCCCCGCTAGATATTCACTGACAAAGGACGGACTCTTTGTGCTGGCCTCTGAAACAGGCGTACTTGATATTCCAGCAGGAGACATCATACGCCGCGGGCGGCTCAAGCCAGGGGAAATCCTGTGGTGCGACCTGAATGCGCATCGCCTGGTGCTGGATGCTGAACTCAAGAACACCATAGCGCGCCAGAGCCCATATCGCCGCTGGTCCAAGGAAAACAAGATTCCAGTTGCTGGCATGTTCGACAACATAGCCGCATCAAAAGTCGGGGACAACCTGCGCCATCGGCAGCGTCTATTTGGCTGGACGCAAGAGGACGTGGAGCTGATAGTGCGCCCCATGGTGGAAAATGGCCGCGAACCCCTTGGCTCCATGGGCAATGATACTGCGCTTGCCGTGCTTTCGCCAAAGCCACAATTGCTGTTCAACTACTTCAAGCAACGCTTTGCACAGGTGACCAATCCTCCAATAGACCCCATCAGGGAGGAACTGGTAATGAGCCTGACAACATACATCGGCAACTGCGGCAACATCCTTTCAGAGGAAGAACACCGTGCCAGCGTCATACGCCTGGCACGCCCAATCCTGACAGGCGGCGACCTGGCGCGCCTGATGGTGCTGGAAAAGCCGCGTGTATTGGTCAGGACTCTTCAAATCGGATGGAAAACAGAACTGAAAGGCGCACTTGACGCGCTGGAGGATCAGGCCGTCTCCGCCGTCAAGGAAGGAGCCGGAATACTGCTGTTGAGCGACCGTAACTTGCCAGACGATGAACTGCCCATGCCTTCCCTGCTGGCAGTGGCCGCCGTGAACCGCGCTTTGACAGCCGCTGGTCTTCGCCCGCCAGTCGGCGTCATTGTGGAATCAGGCGAAATCCGCGAGGTTATGCACTTTGCACTGCTGCTGGGCTATGGCGCAACCGCAATACACCCATATCTGGCATTGGAGACAGTAGTTGACTTGGCGAAGGACGGCGACCCCGCAAAGGCAACTGAAAACTACATAACCGCCATTGACAAGGGCATTCTAAAGTGCATGTCCAAGATGGGCATCGCCACTCTTCGCAGCTATCGCTCTGCGCAGATGTTCGAGGCACTGGGTCTTGGCAAGGAACTCATACAGCGCTATTTTCCTGGTACGCCATCCTCGGTTGGAGGCATCGGTCTTGCTGAGATCGAGGAGGAAGTTCGCGCTCGCGTGGAGGCTGCCCAGGCCAGCACACTGCTACCTTTGGGAGGAAACTACCGCTGGCGCGTACAGGGAGAGCCACATCTTGTCACGCCACAATCGATATGTGCCTTGCACCGTGCCGTCCGCGAGAATGACGAAGCGCAATATCTTGCCTTTTCCAAGGGGCTTAACGAGCCGAAGCAGCCGATACGCCTCAGGGATATGCTGCGCTTCCGCAAGGTAGAGCAGCCACTTTCGCTGGAGGAAGTGGAAGGAGAGGATAGCATAATAAAGCATTTCGTAGGTGGAGCAATGAGCCTGGGTGCGCTAAGTCCAGAGGCCCATGAGGCCATCGCGGTTGCCTTCAACCGTCTTGGATGCATGAGCAATTCAGGTGAAGGCGGCGAAGGAGCCGAGCGTGATTTGCCAAATGCGAATGGTGAATGCCGCGCCAGTGCAATCAGGCAGGTTGCATCTGGGCGCTTTGGCGTCACCATCAACTACCTGGCCCACGCAAAGGACTTGCAAATCAAGATGGCACAGGGAGCCAAGCCTGGCGAAGGCGGGCAATTGCCTGGTGAAAAGGTCAACGAGGAAATAGCCCACACGCGCCATTCCACGCCCCATGTCACCCTTATTTCACCTCCTCCCCATCATGACATCTACTCCATTGAGGATCTGGCGCAGCTCATACACGACCTGCGCGCCTCCAATTCAAAGGCCCGCATTTCGGTGAAACTGGTCTCTGAAAGCGGCGTGGGCACGGTAGCGGCCGGCGTTGCAAAGGCACAGGCCGACGTGGTGGTCATTTCAGGGCATGACGGCGGCACAGGCGCCGCGCCATTGAGTTCCATCAAGCACACGGGAATGCCCTGGGAAATCGGTCTTGCCGAAGCACAACAGACATTAGTCAAGAACAACTTGCGAGGCAAAGTCAAATTGCAGGTGGATGGGCAGTTGCGTACTGGACGGGACGTGGTCATAGCCGCATTGCTGGGCGCAGAGGAATTCGGCTTTGCCACCTCGCTGCTGCTTTCGCTGGGCTGCCTGATGCTTCGCCAATGCCAGGACAATACATGCCCCGCTGGCATCACAACACAGAATCCTGAAATACGCAAGCATTTCCAGGGCAAGCCAGAGCACATCATCAACTACCTGCACTTCATCGCCCACGAAGCACGCGGCATACTTGCTTCCCTTGGACTTCATTCCCTGGACGAGGCTGTGGGGCATTGCGAACTGCTGGAAATCAATCCAGAACTTGCCATTGGAAAAGCCGCCACGCTGGATTTCAATGCCATGCTGCACCACGTAAATGGCAATGAATTGCGCTGGCAGGGAGAAAGACATTCTCAGTCCACTTTGGACGAGGAAAAGCTCATTCCCATGCTGGGCAATGCATTCAAAAACTACAAGCCAGCGGAAATCAGCCTGGCAATCAGCAATTCCGACCGCTCTGTAGGCGCATTCATCTCCAGCCAAGTTGCACTTGCCAAGGGCGAGAAAGGCCTGCCGGACGACACATGGAAGGTCAATTTCCACGGCATTGCCGGGCAGAGTTTCGGCGCTTTCCTTGCAAAGGGAATCACATTCCGCCTGGAAGGAGAGGCAAACGACTACATTGGAAAAGGACTGTCTGGAGGCAAAATCATCGTTGTTCAGGACAAGGAGGCGACATGCCTTGCCGAGGAAAATGTCATCGCGGGAAATGTCATCGGCTATGGAGGAACCTCTGGGGAAATCTACATCAATGGACAGGCTGGAGAACGTTTCGCAATACGCAACAGCGGATTCAACGCGGTGGTCGAAGGCATAGGCGACCATGGCTGCGAATACATGACGGGAGGACGCATTGTGGTCCTGGGCAAGACTGGCGTCAACTTTGCCGCCGGCATGACAGGAGGCATTGCATACGTGCTGGACGAGGATGGCGACTTCGACCTGCGCTGTAATCTGGACACGGTGGACCTGGAATCAATTCGGTCTGGCTCCGATGAGGAAAAAGAACTGCTGAAACTGCTGGAAATGCACCATGAAGCCACAGGTAGCCAGAAGGCAGGCAGGATACTCCAGAACTGGAATGACTGGCGGGGACGCTTTGTATGCGTGCTGCCCGTGGAATACAGGAAGATTGTCAGGAGGGCACAGGCATGAGCAGAACATTTTTTGAAACAGAGCGTCTGGAGCATGTCTATCGGCCAGTGGCCGAGCGCATTGGGGACTATCACGAGGTGGAAGTTATACAGGAGGCGGATGTTGTATGCAAGTTGGCGTCACGCTGCCAGAACTGCGGCCTGCCCTTCTGCCACGCAATGGGATGCCCATTGCAGAATGCGATTCCAGACATCAACCGCGCTGTGATGCAGGGCAATTGGCGGGAGGCATGGACGCGTCTCGCTGAGACCAGCCCATTCCCGGAGTTCACCAGCCGCATCTGCCCTGCCCTGTGCGAGGCAGCATGCAGTCTGGAAGGGGAGGCATTCGGCGCCACCAATGTGCGACAGATTGAGAAAAAGATTGTGGAGACGGCCTTTGAGCAAGGCTGGGTGGAAGCTCAAATTCCACAGTCCCGCAATGGAAGAAAGGCCGCCATAATTGGCGCAGGACCAGCGGGGCTGGCGGCGGCAGTAAAACTCAATAAGGCTGGATGGCAAGTGACGATTTACGACCGCAATACAAAGCCAGGCGGTCTCCTGCGTTATGGCATTCCCTGCTTCAAGCTTGACAAGCGTGTCATAGACCGCCGCTGGAAACTGCTGGAGGCGGGTGGCATTGTGTTCCAGGGCAACACTGATGTGGGCAAGGACTTTTTCGGCAGCCATCTTTTGAAGCATAATGATGCAGTCATTGTCGCCAATGGAACGCCTATGCCACGTGACTTGAAGGTGCCTGGCCGCGAACTTGATGGCGTGTGCCAGGCACTGGAGCTGCTGGGATGCCAAAACCGCATGAACACTGGCGAGGATGAAATACTTCCCATTTTCTGCACGGGAAAGAAGGTGCTAATCATCGGCGGCGGCGACACTGGCAATGACTGCGGCGGCACTGCGATACGACAGGGTGCCGCATCGGTAATGTCCATCGACCTGATGCCGCGCCCGCCAATCCAACGCTCCCAGCACACGCCATGGCCCATGTGGCCCTACAAGTTGCGTGGCTCGTCCTCCGTGGAAGAAGGCCTGGAGCGTTTCTGGTCCCTTAACACATTGCGTCTCATCGGCGAGGACGGTCATGCTGTCGGCGCGGAAGTCGTCCCTGTGAATTGGGAATATGACACAAATGGACGCCCTGCAAGATTCGCTCCTTCTGGTCCTGCGCATGTGATTGACTGCGACATGGTGGTGCTTGCCATGGGCTTCCTCAAGCGCAAAAGGGAGGATGTGCTGGCAAGCCTGGGGCTGCCTGACCAGGACAATGTCCTCATCGCAGGCGATGCGGCCACAGGCCCATCGCTGGTTGTGCGAGCCATAGCCGACGGCTTGAAATGCGCGGAGGCATTAATATAGGTATTGAAGCCCCGTAGGGGCGATGGAAAAGCCGTGAGCGAAACCCACGGATAGGCCATACAAAAATCCAAGCCGCGTTAGCGGCGGCAGATGACAATGCATTGCCATCAGAATCTCTTCTGTTTGACACATCCGTGGGTGGAGTTCGTTGCCCACTTACGAGGCTTCTCGTATGCATCTACCTTCTTGGAAAGCAGAAAATTAGCAATCGTCTAATCATTGAAAAGATATTTCTCATCATATTGAATATTGTATGCATCTAGTAATGCTTTTATTTCATCGGCAAATGAATATATTTGATGATGTAGCTCTTGATTTTTGATATAATCTATAGTTTTACCAAGAATGGATGGACTTATTGAAAATGCGCCATACCCATCCTGCCAGGCAAATGATTCGTAATTTGGTGACAGAGTTTTTATCCATCTGCTACTATTGGCCTTTAGATTTCTCATCAATCCACTCAATGCAATATTCTTGGAGAGTGATATCAAGGCATGAATATGATTATGCACGCCTCCTACAATGACAGGAATGCACCCAAGATTCTTTAATAGTCCACCTAGATATGCATGAATACGGGGTAAATCGCTTCGTTGCATTAATATGCTGGTGGATTTGATACGAAAGACTATATGCACATAATTCTGTACCATTGTATTAGCCATTTTTGCTCCTTCTCAAATTTTAATCACGCCTGATATTGGGTATCCGTTTCATAATTCTTCCGCCGCTAACGCGGCTTCAAAT
>JAFZZD010000222.1 GCA_017615955.1 Victivallales bacterium | reverse complement strand
TGTCCACTGTCCACTATAAAAACGTCTCCTGCTGGAAACTGCCCCCGCGCTTCTCAATGTCCGCAAACAAGGATTTGAAGTTGCTGTCCTTCGCCAGCTGGAGGACCTTGTCCCAGTCTGGCCTGCGGCGGCGTATGCCCTCTGGCATGACACAACCTTCTGGCAGCACATCATCCAGTGCCACCAGCTTCATATTGCGCTGCAAGAGTTCCTTGTTCTCCTGGATTTTCGCCGCAATGCGCTTGTTCTCAATCACATCAGGATTTTCCAGAATTGCTGCCAGCGGGCCATATTGGTTAAGCATTGAAGCCGCCGTCTTGGGGCCTATGCCTGCAACGCCAATTATGTTGTCCGCCGTGTCTCCCACCAGGGCGAGATAGTCCCCCAGCAGCTCTGGTTCCACGCCGAATTTCTCCCGTGTGCCTTCCCTGCCGGTGCATTGCCACGTGTTCCCGCTTTCGGGCGTCATCAACATGATGCCAGCATCTGCAGTGAGTTGTGCAATGTCCTTGTCATGGGTGATGATGGCAACCTCCGCATCGCCGCGCCGCCGTGCGACCGCCGCGATTATGTCGTCCGCCTCCAGTCCCTCCTGCATCAGGATGCTCCACCCAAATGCCTTTGCCAATTCCTTGATGGGTTCCACCTGGCGACGCAAGTCATCAGGCATCGGAGGACGCTGCGCCTTGTATTCAGGACACAATTCCACCCGGCGGACGGGCTTGCCCTTGTCAAACACCAGCGCACCGAAATCGGAAGGTGCCTTGTCCTCCAACTGCATGAGAAGACGCATCATTCCAAACAGGGCGTTGACAGGACGCCCCTGGCTGTCATTCAGCATCCGCATGGCAAAAAACAGGCGGTATATCTGCGAATATGCGTCTATCAATACAATCTTGGACATATCAGGCTCCAATAAAAAAAATGGGCGGAAGGTGCAAATGCAGCCTCCGCCCTGTTTCTGGAAATGACTTATTCTTCCTCTTCGGCTGCCAGCTGTGCCGCAACCTCGTCGCTCAATTCCATGTCATTGACCACTTCCTGCGCGTCATCGTAGTCCTCCAGCACATCCAGGAACTTCTGGACCTGCTTCGCCACGTTGATGTCGCTGATGACAGTGGTGTTCTCTGGAATCAGGGTGATGCTGGATTCCGTGGGCTGGATGCCGTTCTTCTCGAAGATGCCCAGAATGTCAGCAAACGCCTCTGGTGGGGCGATGATTTCCGCCACATCGTCATCGACGGAAATGTCCTCCACATCCGCGCCGCCTTCCAGCAGCAGGTTGAACAGCTTTTCCTCATCGGCCTCTGGTCCTTCAACAACGAAGCGGGCCTTGCGGTGGAACTTCCACGACACAGCACCTGAACCGCCCAGATTGCAGTTGTAGCGTGTGAAGAAGGAACGGATGTCCGCAGCAGTGCGGTTACGGTTGTCCGACAGGCAGTTCACGATGATGGCCACGCCGCCAGCCGCGTATCCTTCGTATGAGAGGGATTCCATTGCAGCGCCTTCACCGCCGCCGCAGCCCTTCTTGATTGCGCGGTCGATGTTGTCGTTAGGCATGTTGGCTGCCTTTGCAGCCGCCACTGCGGAACGCAGACGCGCGTTCAGCGCTGGATCGCCGCCGCCTTCCTTTGCGGCAATTATGATTTCCTTGGAAACGCGTGAGAAAATCTTGCCGCGCTTTGCGTCAGCGGCACCTTTCTTATGCTTGATTGATGACCATTTATTGTGGCCTGACATAGGCAACTCCCCATTTTTTAACTGTTGATATTACTACGAAACATCAATTTTTCTGACGCTTAATTTATACAATTATCTTCATTTGTCCAACAAATAAATAACAAAAAAAGTGCCAAACAAGAAAATTACGGCAAAGCAATTTGTTTTTTTGGAAGACAGGAGTATCTTATGCCACGTTCTTTCAAAGATGTGCGACTAGCTCAGTTGGTTAGAGCGCTACCTTGACACGGTAGAGGTCACAGATTCGAGTTCTGTGTCGCACACCAGTTTTTAAGCATTGACTCCCATAGAACAGCTTCAGTTAGTTCTATGGGATTTTTTTTGCATTTTGAGAATATTTACCCGCTTCAGAACCGCGAAATCACACCACTCATAGGCCGAAGCGAACTGTGACGCCAGTGGGGGCATAATCTTCGCTAATGTTGTAGATATAATAATTGATTCTGCCGTTCTTTAAAAACTCTGTAAGAGTTGCCCTGGTACCGCTTATCTGATATTCAACCCGTGACAAGTCTGTTTCTGCCCCCCAACGACTTATTTCGGTATTCAATGCGGAAATGCAATGAAAGAGTCTGTCTTGTGCCGCAGGCGGATAAAGTGACAAAAACTCCCGCGCTATGCTCTTTTCGGTGTCGCCATCGTAAAAGCTGAAGTCGCCTGTTCCAGCCAGTTCCTCTCCACTAACAATGATAGCGCGCTTTATCCCATCTTCGTTTTCCCTAGGAAATAGCAGATATGATGCTCTGCCGTCAAATGGCGGCACTTCTTGTGTGCGCCCATCAGTCATCGCGAATCCAAAATACAATAGCGGGGAAAAAACGCATACTGCCATCAATATGAAGGCAGAAACTATTATTAGAACTGCAGTTCGCTTTTTTTTGTCACGTGACATTGTCAGAAATGTATTTAGCTTATAGCGATATCAACGCATTTCACTTTGCCTCGTCATCCAATTTTCGAGAGTGGACACCACTTTCAATTTCCTCAAGATACTGCCCGAATATGAAAAGCGCCGACTGGCCGTAAAGACCATTTTCCTCGTCTGCAAGATTTTGGGCAGTTGCGGATTTATAGAAGTCACCGAGTGCCTTGTCCTCGGGTATTCCGAAGTGTTCTGAAATGAGCCTCACGACTTCGGGAATTATGGTTGCGCGGATAAGGTGATGTTCACACATTTGGCACCTCATAGCTTCTGACATAGTGGAGTTTGGCGATTGCTCTATCCGTGCAGAATGCAAATTGGTTGTTGATTTGCTGGAAACGCAGGCGCTCAAGGGCATCTTCACGGCGCATTACACCCTGCACAACGTATGAAATAGTTTCGCCGACGCGGTCATTGGCAATCTTGCCGACCACGATATCAAAGGTGTGTCTAAAGTTCAGATTGCTTCTGTTTGCCACGACAAAATCAATCCATTCAAGGGAAGGTTCCTCAAAACGCCGAATAGACAATTCACCGCAATCATCCTCGGCGAATTCGTACTCGCAGACGATTCCTGTTATTTCTTGTTTTGCTATGCGGCTTCTATACCTTGCGCGCCGCCTAGCCCAGCGTTCCGCCTGTTCCCGAATGTTTGTAGTGTAGAATGCAAAGCCAAAATCCCGTCCCTGGTCAGCAATTATGACAACAGGGTGCTCTATGATTTGTGTGCCGCCGTGAAACAGGATCATTATGCAGGCTCCTTTCCCAGATATTCGTCAAACATCTGCATCAATGCCTCCATTCCCAAGCCATGAAGGTCCTGATAATCATTGTAAAGTTCTTTAAGAAGCCCGGACTTCTCGAATACATCATAGACTTCAGGTCCAGTCTTGCCTGTGTGGTTCGCATAAAACTCAACACAGAATGTTATGAATGATGTTTTGCTCATTAACCTGATTTCTAATTGTCAGATTTAGTTATGGTTTCATGTCCAGAAGCAAATCTTTCCTGCTGTTTGTTCAATTGCGATGTGCAATATAACCCAGCTTTGGACATTTTCATATACATAAAAAGAAAATCTCTTCTCTGAATGCACACCCAGTATCCAACTTTTTTGGCAAGGATGTTTCACGCAAGTTTGCGCCAGCTGTCCATCAACTTATATTATCGCAATTTTAATCTTAAGGAATAAAACTATGAATACCAACGAGATAAAACGCAGAAGAACATTCGCCATCATTTCGCACCCTGACGCAGGAAAAACAACACTGACGGAAAAGCTGCTGCTATACGGCGGCGCGCTCCAGGCCGCCGGCGCAGTCAGGGCAAAGAAAAACCAGAGGAACACCACCTCCGACTGGATGGAAATCGAAAGGGAACGCGGCATCTCAATTTCATCCACCGTATTGCAGTTCGAATACAAGGGATTCTGCGTCAATCTGCTGGACACGCCTGGACACAAGGACTTCTCCGAAGACACATACCGTGTGCTGACCGCCGTCGATAGCGTCATCATGGTGATTGACGCCAGCAAGGGTATCGAGGAGCGCACAAAGAAACTGTTCGAGATATGCAGCCAAAGGCACATACCCATCTTCACCTTCATGAACAAGATGGACCGCCCCGCAATTCCGCCGCTGGACCTGATCGGCGAGCTGGAGAAGGTGCTAGGCATCGCCGCAGTCCCAATCACATGGCCAATGGGTGACGGACCTGACTTCAAGGGTGTCTATGACAGGCAGGCGAAGAAGCTGCACCTCTACGCCAACCAGGGCAAGGGCAGCGCACGCGCCGCCGAGGAGGTGGCGGACGCCTACGACGAGAAGATCAAGAACATCATGCATCCAGACATGTACGCCTCCTGGATCGAGCAAATCGAGCTACTGGACATCGCAGGCGAAGGCTATGACGAAGACAAACTCATCCACGGCGAAATGACGCCTGTATTCTTCGGCAGCGCAATCAACAACTTCGGCGTCCAATTGCTGCTGGACTTCTTTGTGGAGCACTCACTGCCCCCAATGCCGCGCATGTCAAACCAAGGTGAGATCCTGCCTGAAAACGACAACTTCAGCTCCTTCGTATTCAAGATACAGGCGAACATGGACCCCAACCACAGGGACAGCCTCTCATTCATACGCATTTGCTCAGGTATGTTCACCAAGGACATGACCGTTCCAAACCCGCGCGGTGGCAACAAGCCACTGCGCCTCTCATACCCCCAGCGCCTCTTCGGCCAGGAAAGGGAAACCGTGGAAGTGGCATATCCTGGTGACATCGTGGGTCTGGTCAGCCACGGCAATTTCCGCATTGGAGACACATTGAGCACCATTCCAGGTCTCCTCTTCAATGAAATACCACGCTTCACGCCAGAGGTGTTCGGCTATCTGCACAACTGCGCCACCGCCAAGGACAAGCAGTTCCAGGAAGGTGTGGAGGAATTGCGGCAGGAAGGAGTGGTGCAGGTGTACCGAATGTACGGCTCCCAGCGCAAGACAGTGCTGCTGGGCGTGGTGGGACAGCTGCAGTTCGAGGTGGCGGTCCACCGCCTCGAAACGGAATATGGCGCGGAAGTCCGCATGGAGCCAGCGCCCTTCACACAGATACGCAGGTTGCCCGAGGACGCGGAATTGTCCCAGTTCGAGGGCACATACATGGGTTCAAATGTCAGGGTAGCCACCGATGCCGACGGGCGCGGCGTACTACTTTTCCCAGACCAGTGGAGCGTGGACTACTTCATGGAAAAGAACAAGGACCTGAAACTTGAGAAGATATGAGCGACTTTTCACCAGACAACTTTCCCGTCCTGCAGTTCAATTCCAATGCCTGGGACTGGTTTCAGACTGCCTGCGCCGATTTGGAAATACCCATTGACAACGACAAGAAGCAGCGTCTGGAACGCATCTACAGCCATCTTCTGGGCGTGAATGAGTTCATGAACCTGACCCGCATCCTCACCCAGGAGGATTATCTGAAATACCACGTGTTCGATTCGCTGACTGCACTTTCGCTGGTGGAACACTACACCGAGCCAGGCGACAATCTGGCAGACCTGGGTTCTGGCGGCGGCTATCCTGGCCTGCCTCTTGCCACATGGCTGCCAAACAGACGTTGGACACTTATCGACAGCCGCGCAAAAAAAGTGGCCTTCCTCAAGGAGGCCATTCCATTGACTGGCTGCAAAAACGGCTGTGCCCGCGCATTCCGAGGCAGGGAGGCAAAATCAGCCGCACCAGACCTGTTCCAAAAATGCAAGTTGCTTACGGCACGTGCCGTAGGCCAGGCGGCAGACCTGCTGCCAGACGCAGACGCACTTCTGGCGCAAAATGGCATCTTCCTGCTGATGAAGGGTCAATCATACCCCACCGAGGAACGCCCTGCCTTCCTCAAGGCATTGCCCAAAATCGGCTTCACCCTCATGGAAGAGCACAACATAGCCCTAGATGAAAGCGATCCTGACAGATGGCTCATCCTCGCCATGAAAACCAAATAATTAGGTGCGTGCAGCCCCCCTGCCCAGTTCACATTCCAGCTAAGGCAACCTGAGTGGGCGCCGCCTCGGCGCCCACATTGGCGCATACTAACGCCCCAGCACACATTCCCGCTAAGGCAACCTGAGTGGGCGCCGCCTCGGCACCCACATTGGCACATAATCACGCCAATGGGTTGTTCCCGCTAAGGCAACCTGAGTGGGCGCCGCC
>JAFZZD010000221.1 GCA_017615955.1 Victivallales bacterium | reverse complement strand
TGGTCAGTGGTCAGTGGTCAGTGGTCAGTGGTCAGTGGTCAGTGGTCAGTGGTCAGTGGTCAGTGGTCAGTGGTCAGTGGTCAGTGGTCAGTGGTCAGTGATTAGTCAATAACAATTCACAAATATTACTATTGGCACAGTCCACAGTCCACTGACCACTGTCCACTGACAACTAATCACTAATCACTAATCACTAATCACTGTCCACTGGCTTTTTGGCGTTTTCGATTGCAAAGGAGCGCACCATAAGCGTCTGGTTGCGTTCCATGCGACGTATTCTGGCGGTGAATGCCAATGCCGTTATGTAGAACAGCATGATCAGCATGTACAGCAGCAAGTCCGTGCCGCGGCCTACGCCAACCAGCGCGGCCAGGCGGCTGCTGAGGTCAGGCATCAGCACAAACACAGCGCCAACCAGGAACTGCACGCCGAAAAACAAACGTCCCAATAGCCTATTGCGCAGCACCAGTATGGACAGAAGCAGCGAGAACGCCAGCAGAAGCAATATGAATATTTGTATCGGAAGCATCCTTGCACCTCAGAATATCTTGCTGATGATCAGGTCAATCAGTATGTTCAGCGAATTATACCAGCGCTGGCCCTTTGCCTTGGAATATGCCGTGTAGTCTATGCTGACTGGCAGCTCCTTCACACGCAGTTTGTTCTTGCGTATCTGCGCCATGATCTCAGTCGCATGGGCCATTCTGTTCTCTGTAAGTTCAATGCAGTCCAGCGCCTTCTTTCCCAGGGCACGATAGCCGTTGTGCGCGTCGCTTAGCCACAGTCCAGTAAAGACGAAGTTCACCAGGCGTGCGGCGCGCAGCAACATTCTCTTGCCAAATGGCACGGCATTGGTGTCCTCGCTGCGCAGAAAGCGTGAGCCGATTACAATGTCGCAGTCCTGCAATGCCTCCAGGAAGCGGGGCACATCCTGCGGCCTGTGCTGCCCGTCTGCATCAAAATGCACCACAGCCTCTGCGCCTAGTTTCTTGGCGTAGTCCATGCCAGTCTGCAATGCGGCGCCCTGCCCCAGGTTTATGCAGTGCCTCAGATAATGCACAGGCAAGTCCTGGATAAGCGGGTATATGGTGGATGCCGAGCCGTCATCCACCACTATCACGCCACACACGTCCAATGCCAGGAGTTCCTCAATGGTACGCCGCAGGACTTCTCCCTCATTGTAGCAAGGTATGACTGCAAATGCCGTTTTCTGCATAATGGTGGTAAAAAAACGCCGTTAAGTAAAAAAAGCTCCCGACAGGAGTGGAAAAGGGGGGGAGGGGATCACCTGCCGGGAGCCAAAACTTTCAAAAAGCGGGCAGAATATAAAATCATTTTTACTATATGCAAATCAATATCTGCCATAAAGTTTGCAAGCAAGCTAAAAGTCCAGTCTGGTAGCTTTATAAGCCAGTCTGTCCGTTTATGTATTTCCTCTCTCTGACGCCATACTATCTCGCTTGGCTACCTCATTCCCAATTCTCATCACCCGTCACTTGAACGTCGTGAGTTCGGTGGCATAAGCCTTTCTGTAGTCCGCCCAAAGTGACTTGGCCTTCTGGAAACTACAGACGTATGGGTCAAGGCAAAGTGCCTGTACAATCAAATCGCCGTTGCCCTCCGCAGCGCCTTGCGCGATCATCTCGTGGAGTACCGCCTGGCGGCGGCATACCTCGCATGGCAACGGCGGCAAAGCACCTACATGTATGGAGCGTGCCTGACCGCCGATTATGACGGCTGGCACATCAAGAATCACATCCGGCGGCAGATTGTCCACCGCGCCATTATTTCTGATGTTGATTGCATCAAGGTAAAGCGGCGTGTTCGTCTCCAGCGCATTGATGACACCGCATGGACTTTCCGCATAGTACGGGTCATTCGGGTCAAGTGGGAAAGGCGGTTGCTCTGACGTGCTCTCCTGCGCCTTCAGCATCTCAAGGGTATGGGTATTGCTGTTGCACATGGCCTCCACCTCCTTCGCGTGTGACTGTAGCCCGTAGGACGCCCACTGCTCCTGGTCATGAAGGAACGGCATATACTCGCAAACATGGTCATCGTAGCCTATTGGATACATCTTGAATGTCTTGTATAGATCAAGCGAGAGCGCCTGCTTCGGCACGTTCTTGAATACCTGATGCCAGTATTTCGAGTTGGATATTCTGTCTATGAACTCTTCCATGCAGCTTTCCCCAGTCCCCTTTTTGCGTATGTCAAAGAGCCAGTTCAGATGGTTGACTCCAGCGGAGATCACCTCCAGTTCGCCTGGTCTCATGCCCAGCTGCTCCGCAATTAGTCCTATTGAGCCGTGAACCTGATGGCAGAAGCCAAGTGTCTTGATATCAGGGAAGTAATTCTTGGCATAAGTGCATATCGTTGACATTGGATTGGAGAAGTTCATCAGCCATGCCTTTGGGCAATGCTCCTGCATCGCCTCAAGAATATCCTTGTAAAGGCAAATCTGCCTAAGTCCATGAATTAATCCGTTGGGACCGCCGTTCTCTCCCTTGATCTGGTGGACGCCGTTCGCCTCGGCGATTCTGAAATCCTGCGCCCAGTAGGCATAGCGTTTTTTCTCACAGGAGGAGATGACATAGTCCGCGCCATCCAGAGCCGTCGCCAAGTCGGTGCTTGTCTCAAGGTTTATCCTGTTCTTTTCTGGCGTGAAGAGTTCAGAGACGGCTTTTCTCGCAGCATCAAGCCTATCCGGCGACACATCCATCAGTGAAAATTTGCAATTGTCAAAAACGGCGTTCTTCAGCAGTTCCTTTGCAATCGTCACGACAAAGAAGGAACCGGCCCCCAGCATGGAAATCTTTAATGTCCTCATAAAATCTCTCCTTGGATTAGGTAATTGGATACCAGCTATTTTATCATAATCCGTGAGATTTACAAACATTTTCAGCCCCTGATTGTTTTCGGCAACAGAAATCGACCCGCCATTATGCCGGCAGTCCGCTTGTAAAATCGTAAAGTTGCATTAATTTCCGCCATTACATTTTCTGTTAAAAGTTCAAATTTTGTTAAACAATCACAAATATTGTTAAATAATACATTTTTTGTTAAAAAATAATACCAACTGGAGAGACACGGCAAAATGGAGAAAATGAAAGACTACTCGTTCCGCAGCCTGGCGGCGGAACTGGACAAGAATCCAGCGGATTTCCGCAAAAGCGACCTGATCAAATACGTCAAGGAAAAGGGCATCCGCCACATCAATTTCCAGTATCCGGCTGGCGACGGCAGGATAAAGACGCTTAATTTCGTCATCAACGACGGCGCATACCTGGACGAGATTCTGTCCTGCGGCGAGCGTGTGGATGGCTCCAGCCTGTTCCCATTCATCGAGGCAAGCAGCAGCGACCTCTACGTGGTGCCACGTTTCCGCACCGCATACCTTGACCCATTCAGCGAACTGCCAACGCTGAACCTGCTCTGCTCCTTCTTCAACAAG
>JAFZZD010000220.1 GCA_017615955.1 Victivallales bacterium | reverse complement strand
TGTCCACTGTCCACTCTAGAACATTTCCTTGAGGATCTTGGCGATATCGGTGTTCTCAATGAAGCCCTGGAATTTTTCTGCTCCGACGCCCTTTGCTGTGGTGAGTGCGGGGAGCGAGGTATGGGAGCCAGTTGTCCAGCCCACGCCGGACTTGTTCATCATGACGCGCCTTGCGGCATCTGCCAGTTTGTTATTGGCAAAATCATCCTGAAGCATCTTGAGTTCCTTTTCTGTGACGGTCATTGGATCGTTCTTGTCATTGCCGAACTTGAAGCCGAAATATTTGGTCAGCATTGGCTTTGCATCCTCGAAGCTGAAGTCTGCCTTTTCCTTTTTGGCTGCAATGACCTTTTTGCCGAATTCACCTGCGGAGATTTTCTGGAAGCCCAGGCGTTCCACATTGAGGTGATTTCCCGAACCCGCGAAGCCCATGGTCATGCCGCCAGTCTCATGATCGCCAGTGACTACAATCAGCGTTTCCTTGGGATGCCTTTCAGCAAATGCCAGCGCCACGCGCACCGCAGCGTCCAGACCAGTGACCTCCTCCATGTTCGTGGCGGCGTCATTGCCGTGTCCCACCAGGTCGATCATGCCGCCTTCCACCATCATGAAGAAGCCCTTTGGATTGTCCAGCATCTCGATTGCCTTGGTCACATATTCTGACAAAGCGGGCTGCTTTTCCTCTGGTTCCCTGTCGATTCTGTATTTCAGAGTGCCCTTGGAGCCCGGGGCCAGCACCTTTCCATCGCCTGGCTTCAATGCCTGCAATTCCTCACGGGTGCGTGCGATCTTGTAGCCGGCGGCGGTAGCCAGGTCATAGATGTCGCCCTTGTATTCCTTGCTCTTTTTGTCATCGTTCTTGTTGACACCGCCCCCGCCGAAGAAGTCGAAATCAGAGGCCACCAGGTCCAGACCCAGTTCATAGTACATGTTGCGGTTTAGACGCTTGCCATAGAAGCCTGCCGGTGTAGCATGGTTGATGTAGATTGAAGTGACAATTCCCACCTTGCGGCCAGCCTTCTTCGCCACGTATGCCACCGATTCAAGCTGGTTGCCCTGTGCGTCAATGCCAATGCGCCCGTTGTTGGTCTTGACTCCGCATGCCATTGCAGTGGCGGCTGCTGCTGAATCCGTGACATAGCTGTTTGCGGAATAGGTCTTGGTCATTGCCTGGCATGGGAAGTGGTTGAAGCATATTTCAGTGCCACGAACCTTGTTGGCATATTCCTCCGCCAGCATGCGCTGGGGCACCGACATGCCATCGCCAATGAACAGGAACACGTACTTGGGATTCTCCGCGCCGAACAGCACTGCGCAGCAGACCAACAACATCCAAAAACACTTTTTCATCTTCTAGATTATCTCCTCTTTTTATTGCCTGACATAAACCTCATTGCCATTATTTTACGAAAGCGAAATATATATCAATAAAGTTCTTTTGCTAATCATAACATAAGGGCCAAGAAACCAATTTGCGTAACAAGAGCACACAATATAACAAGTCACTCCTCCTGGGACTCCTGGGACTCATGGGGAAGAAAATTATTCAAGTTTCAAATTGCGAAACGTCCTACACTGGATATATTACCGCATTTTCGAACAAAACCATGAAATACCACATACACACATACGGCTGCCAGATGAACGAGCGTGAAAGCGAAGCGCTGGCGGCATTGCTGAATGCGCAAGGGCACACGCCAGCCGAAACAGAGGAAGAGGCGGATGTCATCATCCTCAATACGTGCAGCGTGCGTGAGCAGGCGGAACGCAAGGCATTCGGCAAGGCAGGCATATTGAAGAAACTGTTCAGCGAAGGACACCGCCCCATTATCGGCATAATGGGATGCATGGCGCAGAACCGAGGCGAGGAACTGTTCAAGCTAATACCGCACCTGGACTTTGTGGCCGGCACGGAGCAGTTGCACCTGATACCGGAAATAATCGCCGACGCGGCAGCCGGCAGAAGGCACATCGCAGCACTACAGCAGAACACCAAGACCTACCACGAATGCCCGGGGCACCTTGGGCAGCAGGTCTGCGCAATGACGTCCGTCATGCGGGGCTGCAACCAGTTCTGCACCTATTGCATTGTACCGTTCACGCGTGGACGCGAGCGTAGCCGCAGCATACCCGCCATTGTGGAGGAAATAAAGGAGCTTGTGGAACTGCACGGGACAAAGGAGATCCTGCTTCTGGGGCAGAACATCACCGCATACGGTCTGGTGGAGGCAAAGGAGAATGGCACCTACACCACGGAAATCAGTCCTTTTGCGGATTTGCTTGAGGCAGTGAATGACATCGAGGGACTGGAGCGTATACGCTTCACATCGCCCCATGTCCGCTTCATGAACAAGCGTTTTATCGAGGCCATCACCAGCCTGCCCAAGGTATGCAAGTCCTTCCACATCCCGCTGCAATCGGGGTCTGACAGGATGCTGAAGGCCATGCACCGCAACTACACTGCTTCAGAATATATGGACTGCATACATTCCATACGTGAAAAACTGCCTGAAGTGGCCTTCTCCACGGATGTGATCGTGGGCTTCTGCGGCGAGACGGAGGAGGATTTCAACGCCACCAGGAACCTGATGCGCGAGGTTGGCTATGACATGGCGTACATCTTCAGGTATTCGCCACGCAAAGGCACTCGTTCAGCGGAAACCATGACGGATGACGTGCCAGAGGAGACCAAGAACCAGCGCAACCAGTTGCTTCTTGCAGATTTGGAGGAATACGCCGGCAGGCGCAACAGCACCTTTGTGGGGCGTGAGCTGGAGGTGCTGGTGGAAGGGACCAGCAAGCGCAATGCCAACCGCTGGACAGGAAGGAGCGATCTCAACAAGACATGCAATTTCCCGCCAGTGGAAGGCCTGCTGCCTGGGGACATGGCAACTGTCATGATAGAAAAGGCATCGGCAAGTGCGCTCCAAGGAAAAGTAATCAAGATCGCCAGAAGAAATTGACGGCAAATATCATCAATTACGAACTATAATTAAGACAAAATGCCAGTAAGTTCATTTTCCAATAAAGAATGGGACAACTACCTATCGCTGCTGTCCCTTATTATGATGCCAGCCACCAAGCAGGACGCCGTGCGCCTGTTCAGGAACGAAAACATACGCAAGGCATTGCCATTGCTGACGGACAACATGTTCCTGGGCAGTTTCACCACAGAGAACATGGCTCCGCCCCAAAGGCAGAACGAGGTGAAGGAACTCAACGACGGGCAGGACAATACAATACAGGTCATAGACAAGCGTCTCCGTGAGCAGTTTGCCTATACGGTCATACACAAGCATCCTGCAATAGCAGACACCGTCGCAGAGATACTGCCGTGGCAGTCGTCTCCCAACCTGCGTGGCTGCCTTATGCGTGACATACGCAACTACTTCTATGCAAAGAACCTGCAGTCTTTCTTGCGCAGCCTGAAGATTCTCCTGAAGAACTTTCCAGATGCGTTCAGGACGGCGGAGCCACTGGCGTTTCTGGAGCACCACATCAATTCGGCCTGGATCTCCAAGCTGCCGCCACAACTCCTTTCCTTTGCAGCAGGAAGTTTCCTGCCCATGGCTGCGGCCAATCTTTGGGACACATCCCTTTGGGAGCAGTCGCTTATGGAAAACATAGACAAGGCAGACGAGAGCGCAAAATTGGCTCTGGTGGACATATTCCTGCTCCAGGGGAAAATCGACAAGGCGGAGGAAATGCTGAAGCCGCTCAAGGGCGATTCCAGAGAACTGCGCTATGCGTGGATTTACTTCATGCAAGGTGAAAACGAGGAATCCATTGAACTTTACCAGGAGATATTGGACCGAATGAGGAAGGCTCCCGACCAGGCCAACGCATATTTCAGGAGCATTTGCGGCATCTTCTACATATTCGCCCTGATGAAGCAAGGCGGCAAATATTTCGAGCGTGCCGGGAAACTGGCTCAAGATGCGTTCAGCACTCCGTATCTGGGCATGGCATACCGCAAACTGGCCTCGCATCTTGGCAAGTTCGTATTGCAGCCAAACCCAGAGGCACAGAAGGAAAACACGCCACTGGCGGACTACTTCTCGTTCTTTGTCGATATGGCCAATGAGCAATTGGGGGCCTCCCAATTGCTGGAAAACACGGCACGCTTCAGCCCATTGCTGGAGAATTATCCCTGGCTGCAAAATGAAATGCAGGCGGCCACGGCGAACTTCCGCGGTGTCAAGACAGATTTGACCTCGGTGCTGACTGGCTGCTTCACGATGAGGCCACCTTGGAAGCGTGCCATTGACAAGCTGAACGAAATACTGAAGAAACCCAGGGACAACAACGAACTCAGGCTGGCGTGGCTTTGCGCATACGATGAAAACGACCTGCTCTGCCCGGTCAAAATACGCCCAGTGGAACAGCGCATGAGCAAGCGTGGACACTGGAACAAGGGGCGTCCATTCCCGCTGGCGAAATGCCTTGACCAGCAGTCCCTGCCCTCGTTCCTCAGCAATCATGACAAGGTGATCTGCAACATAATCGCCCAGGAATACAACAGGAGCTTCTCGGCGGAAGTGCGGGATGCGCAGGGATATTTCCACATGTTGCAGGCAGTGAAGGCACTGCCTGGCCATCCCAACCTGTACTGGGACAATGCCAATCCAACACCATTCCAGTGCAAGCTGATGAAGCCCATTCTGGCAATACGCGAGGACGGGGACCAGCTCCAGTTCGGCATCTATCCACAGTTCAATGGCAATCCATACAACTTTGTGACTGAAAAGGATACACAGGGTGATCTGCTTTTATATGACTTCTCGGACATGCACAAGGAGATACTCCAGGAAATAGGCAACTCCTTCCAAGCGCCCAAGTCCATTGCCTCGGATTCGGCACAGATTATACGTCCGCTGGCGGAGGCATTCCGCGTGTTTTCATACGTGAACATGGACCTGCTTGGCATAAAGCCCCAGAAGACGGACTTGACACCGCACCTGCGCCTCATTCCCGGAGAAGACACCATGCGCGTCGAAATGCTGATGCGCCCATTCCCCAACTTGCAGGAATTCTACAGGCCCGCATCCGGCCCAAGCGAGATGCTGACCTTGATTGGCAGCTCGCTGGAGCGTTATGTCCGCGACTTCAATGCGGAAGACGAGCAGGCGAACATTGTGATTCTGCTGTGCGAGGTATTGAACGAAAGCAATTCCATTGGCCAATGGTCCTGGGAACTCAACTCATTGGACCTGTGCTGCCAGTTCACCCTGGCGCTGCACAACATCTCAAAGCAGGTGCAAGTGCACTGGCCGGAGAACAGGAAACTCCGTATTTCCAGGCGCATATCAATGAAGGATGTCACAATGCACTGCAAGTCGAGCAACGACTGGTTCTCGCTGGACGGCACTATCAAGGTGGATGACGGGCTGCTCATTTCAATGAAGGAAATCATCGCGGCCTCAAGGAAGCAGCCTGGCAACTTCCTGCAACTGGACGACGGGCAGATCATTGCCCTGGCGGACTCATTCAGAAAACGCCTGGATGACTTCGCGGCAGTAACATACGAGGACGAGGAAAGCGGCATGCTGCGCTTCAACAACTTTGCGCTGCCATTCATGGAACGTCTGCTGCAGGACTGCACTCCAGAGGACGAGCGCGGCAGCTGGTCCGACAAGGCAAACAAAATACAGAAGGCCATGTCCCTGGTTCCTGACCTGCCCAGCACACTGAAGGCCACACTGCGCCCATACCAGAAGGAGGGCTATACCTGGCTGTTCCGTCTGGATGCATGGCATGCGGGCGCCTGCCTGGCGGACGATATGGGACTGGGCAAGACAATCCAAACCATTGCATTCATTCTGTCCAAGGCCAACGAGGGTCCTGTCCTCATTGTGGCGCCCACCTCGGTTTGCCCGAACTGGGTACAGGAAATCAACCGCTTTGCGCCTACGCTTGAACCCATTGTGTTCGGTGGCATCAAGCGTCTCAAGATACTGCAAAGCATGGGACCCAGGAAGGTGCTGGTGGCAAGTTACGGCCTGTTGCAGAGCGAAGCCGAGGAATTCGACAAGATTGACTGGCGTATCGCGGTACTGGACGAGGCGCAGGCCATCAAGAACCACAACACAAAGCGTTCCAGGGCGGCCGTCAAGCTGAACGCCCGCTTCAGAATTGTCACCACCGGCACTCCAATGGAGAACAACCTGAGTGAATTATGGAGCATATTCAACTTCATCAATCCTGGGCTTCTCGGCTCCCACAACACATTCCAGGAGCAGTTCGCCATACCGATTGAAAAGAACGACGACAAGGACACATTGAAGCGCCTTACTGCAATCGTGTCGCCATTCATACTGCGCAGACGCAAGTCCCAGGTGCTCACAGACTTGCCCCCCAAGACGGAAATACAGTTGCACGTGGCAATGTCCGACGAGGAATGGACATTCTACGAGGCGTTGCGCTCACAGCTGGTGGACGAGATACGCGGCTATGGCGACGAGGCGGACCATCTGCACATCCGCGTAATCGCGGCAATCACAAAACTGCGCCAGGCGGCCTGCAATCCCAGGCTCATACTGCCTGATTCGCCAATTGCCAGCTCCAAGATGAACACCTTCACGGAATTGCTGGAGGAACTGATTTCCGGCGGGCACAAGATCCTGGTGTTCAGCCAGTTTGTGAAGCATCTGGAACTGGTTCGTCCTGAAATTGAAAGCAGGGATATCAAATACCAGTACCTGGATGGAGCGACCCCAATGAACGAGCGCCTGGAGGCGGTGAAGGCATTCCAGGCCGGCGAAGGCGATGTCTTCCTGATTTCGCTGAAAGCGGGCGGCCTGGGCCTGAACCTGACTGCGGCGGACTATGTCATACATCTGGACCCATGGTGGAATCCCGCCGTGGAAGACCAGGCGTCGGACAGGGCATACCGCATTGGACAGGACAAGCCAGTCACAATCTACAGGCTCATCACGCAGAACACCATTGAGGACGAAATCCTCAAGCTGCACCAGAGCAAACGGGATTTGGCGGACAATTTGCTGGCCGGAACTGACACACTTGAAAAGGTGGGCATCGACGAACTCATGCGCCTGCTGACCACCGCCGCAAAAAGGGACAGCAACTGACGTTTTGCAAAAATGAAGCGTTTCCTCCATCCAATGCTGCTCACGATTACCGCCTTCATCTGGGGCACGGCATTCGTGGCGCAATCCCTTGGGGGAAAGGCAATCGGCGCGTTCACGCTGACCGCAGTGCGCAGCTTTGTCGGCGGCATTGTGCTGATACCATGCATTATGCTGCTGAAGGCTTTGCTAAAGACAGGCGGCAACAGCGGCAATGGAAAACTGCTTCTGAAAGGAGGAGTGCTGTGTGGCGTGCTGCTGGGACTGGCAAGCATGGCGCAGCAATATGGCATCGCCCATACCACAGTGGGAAAGGCGGGCTTTCTGACTGCGCTGTACATAATTCTAGTGCCGTTTGCAGGGCTTTTCATTGGCAAAAGGCCAACCTTGCTCATGTTCGCCAGTGCATTCCTGGCGCTGTGGGGAATGTACCTGCTGTGCTTCAAGGAGACTGGCGGTGCCATGGGCAAAGGCGATGTGTGGCTCTGCGTGTGCGCGGTTCTTTTTACGATGCACATCATGTCAATTGACTACTTTGCGCCAAAGGTGGACTGCCTGAAACTGGCCTGCCTGCAATTCTTTGCGTCAGGCGTGGTGTCACTGCTGTTTGCGGTATGCACGGAAAAAATCGTGCCGTCCGAGGTGCTGTCCTGCTGGGGACCCATACTCTATCTGGGCGTGATGTCCAGCGGCATTGCATACACATTGCAGGTGGTGGGGCAGAGCGGCACACATCCAGTGGTCGCCTCGCTGATCATGTCCATGGAGGCGGTGTTCGCGGCGCTGGCGGGAGCACTTTACCTGGGTGAGAACATGACTTGCCGCGAGATATGGGGCTGCATCATAATCTTCGCGGCAATCATCCTTGCGCAAGTGCCGCCGAAATACCTGTTCTTGAATAGACTGTTTACCAGAAAATAAATTAGGAGAAAGACAATGTTGAGATTCTACAATTCGCTTTCGCATCTACCAGAGGATTACAAGTCAATCGAAGAAGGGAAGACAGGTCTTTACACCTGCGGCCCAACAGTCTATAACTTCGCCCACATAGGCAACTTCAGATGCTATATGTTCGAGGATCTTCTGAAGAGGACGCTGCTCTACTTCGGATACAAGGTCAAGCATGTGATGAACCTGACGGATGTGGACGACAAGACCATCAAGGGTTCACAGAACGCCGGCATCCCGCTGGATGACTTCACAAAGAAATACAAGCAGGCATTCTTCGACGACATCAAGACACTCCGCATCATTCCTGCCGACGTGTACCCAGAGGCCACCAGGCACATTCCAGAGATGATTGAGATTATCAAGGCGCTCTTTGACAAGGGCATTGCATACCAGGCCGAGGACAAGTCAGTGTATTTCTCCATCGCAAAATGGCCTAAATACGGCCAGCTGGTGCATATCGACCATAGCCAGATGCGCTCTGGCGTACGCGTCAAGATGGACGAGTATGCAAAGGAATCCGTGGCGGACTTCGCGCTATGGAAGGCATACGACGAAAACGACGGCGACGTGGCATGGGACAGCCCATGGGGAAAGGGACGCCCAGGCTGGCACCTGGAATGCTCCGCCATGAGCAGCAAGTACCTTGGCAAGACATTCGACATACACTGCGGCGGCATAGACAACATGTTCCCGCACCACGAGGACGAAATCGCACAGAGCGAGGCCGCCAACGGCTGCAAGTTCGTGAACTACTGGCTGCACTGTGCACACCTGATGGTGGAGGGGCAGAAGATGTCAAAGTCACTGGGCAATTTCTTCACATTGAGGGACATTCTGGACAAGGGCTACACTGGCCGAGAAATACGCTGGGTTCTAATCGGCGCACACTACCGCCAGAGCCTGAACTTCTCAATGAAGGCACTGGACGATGCCCGCACGGCATTGCAGAGAATCGACACCACATTGCAGCGCCTCAAGGAGGCCGCCGCAAAGCCTGACAAGGGCGTTGACGAGGCAAAGGCAGCGCTTGACAAAGCGGAAAAGCAGTTTGCCGATGGTCTGGCGGACGACTTGAACATTTCCGAAGCACTTGCTGCGGTGTTTGACCTGCTGCGCGAACTCAACAAGTTGATGGACAATGATGCGCTGGGTGGCAAGGCGGCGCAACTGGCACTGGACACATTCGCCAAGATGGATACGGTGCTGGCGGTGTTCACCCCTGACAGCGGGGACAGCATCCCGCAGGAAATCATCGACTTGGCAAACGAGAGGCAGGCAGCCCGCAAGGCAAAGAACTTCGCCCGCGCAGACGAGATCCGCGGCATCCTGGACGCCAAGGGCTGGATTGTGGAGGACACACCCAACGGCCCACGTCCCAAGAGAAAGTGACAGGGACTAATGGACTAAAGGGACCAAGGGACTAAAGAATTGGAAGGACGAAAATTATGTTTTTGCAAGGCACCATGAGGATATCGTCCCTTCATCTCTTTAGTCCCTTCGCTTCTTCGTGAAAGTTATGGTAAATCTGTGAAGTTAAATTGCGAATAATAGAACAACGACAAAAAAGCCAATGATAAAAAAGGGGGGGGGGGAGGAAAATTCAAGGATGTCCCCAATATTATTACCTAAAAATTATCTGGGCTCTTGCCTAATCTTGGCATACGCATTAAATTATGGCGTTTTTGGTATATTACTTTGAATTATCAAGGAGAATTGACAGAAAATGAGACAAGCCATCACTGCGGCGCAACTCCGCCGTAAATTCCTGGACTTCTTCGTGCGCCACGGGCACGCTGAAATAAAAAGTTCATCATTGATACCTGAAAACGACCCCACCTGCCTGTTCACCACGGCTGGAATGCACCCGCTGGTGCCATACCTGCTGGGCGAAAAGCACCCCGCCGGCAAGCGCCTGACAGACGTGCAGAAGTGCCTCCGCACAGGTGACATTGACGAAGTGGGCGACCCCTTCCACCTCACATTCTTTGAAATGCTGGGCAACTGGTCTCTGGGCGACTATTTCAAGAAAGAGGCCATCTCCATGAGCTTCGAGTTCCTGACAAAGGAACTGGGCTTCACACCTGAAGAAATCAAGGTGACCTGCTTCGCCGGCGATGAAAACGCACCGCGCGACACAGAGGCGGCCGGCATCTGGATGTCCCTGGGCATTCCTGAAAAGAACATCTACTATCTTGGCAAAGAGGACAACTGGTGGGGGCCAGCCGGGCAGACCGGTCCATGCGGTCCGGACACCGAGATGTTCGTGCCATTGGACAGGCCGGACTGCGGCCCAAACTGCGGTCCCGCATGCGGCTGCGGAAAGTGGGTTGAGATATGGAACGACGTGTTCATGCAGTACAACAAGACCGCCGAAGGCAAGTACG
>JAFZZD010000027.1 GCA_017615955.1 Victivallales bacterium | reverse complement strand
GGGGGCAGATTTTCCCGTTCAACTTCCTGGTGAGAATGAACTACCCCTACAAGGAAGGCGCCTTGAGAAAATTGCCTGGGGGCACGGAAATGTACGTCTCCAATGGCGTGGGAGTCTGGGGGCCTCCGTTCCGTTTAATGGCCCGCCCCGAGATAACGGTGTTTGATTTCAGCCAAATCGGCGAGGAGGAGAAATGAGAATATTCGTGGCAGGCGGCGCTGGCTACATTGGCAGCTGCACAACAGAATATCTGCTGGACAATGGGCATGATGTGGCTGTTTATGACGCATTGCTCAACGGGCATCGTGACGCCGTGGATTCCAGGGCGGGCTTCTACTATGGCAATCTTGATGATATGGCCACCCTCACAAAGGCCATGAGCGATTTTAGGCCAGAGTATGTGCTGCACTTCGCCGCATTCATCGAAGTAGGGGAGTCTATGGAGGATCCTGGCAAGTATTTCAGGAACAACGTGGGCAATGCGATAAATCTGGCGGAGGCCTCCGCCAGGGCGGGCGTGCGCAAGCTGGTCTTCTCCAGCACCGCAGCGACCTACGGCATTCCCGAGCATATCCCGATGACGGAGCAGGAGCCGACCCAGCCGATCAGCCCTTACGGCGAATCCAAGCTTATGTTCGAGAGGATTCTTGGCTGGTACAGGAAAATCCACGGGATGGACTATACTGCGCTGCGCTATTTCAACGCCTGCGGCGCGACAAAGCTCCATGGCGAGGACCACCACCCTGAGACGCATCTCATTCCCCTTGTGCTTCAGGCGGCGGAGGGACGGCGCGAGGCGATTTCCGTGTTCGGAACTGATTATGACACGCCTGACGGCAGCTGCATCCGCGATTACGTGCATGTCCTGGACCTCGCGCAGGCCCATCTGCTTGCCTTGCAGGAGAAAGGCTCCTCCGTATATAATCTAGGCTCGGGCAACGGTCATAGCGTGAAGGCCGTGATTGAGGCGGTGCGCCGTGTCACTGGGCGTGATTTTCAGGTCAAATACGCCCCGCGCCGTCCTGGCGACCCAGCGCGTCTTATAAGCGATTCCACCTTGGCGCGTGAAAAGCTGGGCTGGAAGCCCGCATTCGAGGATTTGGACGAGATAGTGCGCTCCGCGTGGGAGTGGCGGCTGGCCAATCCAGAAGGCTATAAAAACTGAAAGGAACTCAATGGAACGCATAAGGAAAATTGCGCTCATATTGCTGAAGCTGGCTGGCGTGGCTCTTGCCGTCTGGCTCATGAGACGCACATTGCAGGGCGTCGAGGGCAGCCTGCTTTCCTCTTTGCAGGGCAGCGTCAAGCCCCTGATCGCAATGGCCGTGCTGTGCTATGGCGTTGTCAATTTCATTGCATCCTGGCGCTGGAAGCTGCTTCTGGAGGTGCAGGGCATGCAAGTGCCATTGTTCTCCTTGTTCAGGCTTACCATGATAGGGGCCTTCTTCTCTCAGATAATCCCTGGCAGCGTAAGCGGGGACATACTTAAGCTGGCCTTCGTCATGAACTACGGGAGGAACAAGGGTGCCGAGGCGGCGCTGACGATTGCAGTGGACAGGTACATCGGCCTGTTCGGCCTGTTTGCGGTCGCTGCCTTGTCCTGTCTGTTCTGCCTGCTGAAATGCCCCGAAATTGTCATGGGAAACAGGGTTGTACTGCTTGCGTTTGTGTTTGTGTGGTCGGCTTTTGCGGGTATGCCGTTGGCCTGGTATCTTGTGCTGGCGCGAGGTTTTTTCATGCGTGCCAGACCAGTGGCCGCCCTCTGCGGATATTTCAGCTCGCATCTTCCTGGCAGGCTCAATGGGCTTGTCGCCAGGCTTGCCGCCGCCATTGATATGCATCGCAAAGAGAACATTGCCGTTCTCAAGGCGTTTCTAATGTCGTGCGTCATTCATTCCCTGCTTGCATTG
>JAFZZD010000001.1 GCA_017615955.1 Victivallales bacterium | reverse complement strand
GGCCCCCAACAAGCCCTCAAACGGGGAGCAAGTCTTGAAACGCAAACAGCATATTACCCTCAAGGGCGGTGACTTCAATGTGATCTCGCCTGGATTCTGCGCACTGTTCTGGGTAGGCAACACTAGGTGGGGCCTCTCATGGAATTTCGAAAGTGCAAAGGACTGGAATCCTATCAAGGGAAAGGAACTGACTTTCACACCTGAGAATGGAGAATTCGCCATTGAATTCATCGGCAGGGAAAGCACCATAGACAAGCCAATGGAATGGTACTTCTACCTGACGCCCACTCCAATCAGAACCCCGCCCAAAAACTGGCGCACATGGAACTATGGCTGGCGAGGAAACACAGACCAGAACTTCAACTACAAGTACACACCAGTCAACCAGCTGATATGGTGGTCAAGCATCTGGACCGCCGCTGGATACAATCCACTGATGGTGCGCAATCCAGAGGCAATCAAGGCAGCCGCAAAGAAGGACGCGGCCATGCACAAGGCAAACTACTATATCCCGCAATTGGAGACAACTGGCGTGGTATGGGAAAGCCTAACTGGCGGCAAATCATACTACTGGGAGGATCCATATCTTGAGGGATTGTGCCAGAAATACAACAGGACGCGCTCCGGCGGCAGCGTTTATGGGGAGAAGAAACTTGATGTTCCCGAAGGCGCCATTCGCTTCAATACCCTGGAAGAAAGGAATCAGGCACTGAACAACGAAAGCAACACAATCCTTAAAAAGAAGGATTTCAAGATTACAATGCGAACACATGATGTGGTGTTCGCGCCACCAGTCGCTGACCATCTGGTGTGGTCTCTCAACGAATTCTGCAAAAGGGGCGTCGGCGGCATCTACTACGACGGCATAAATCCACAGGCCACATACAATGACTGGGCTGCATGGACAGATCCAGACGGCGCAAGGCGTCCCAAATTCCACTTTGAATACCAGCGCCAGCTGCTCAAACGAATGAGATATGTGGTGAAGAAAAACGACCCAAACGAAATCATAGTCGCGCATCAGTCAGGCACACGCCCCTGCTCCACCTTGTCATTGTGCGATGTGATACTTCCAGGCGAGACTTTCTACTACTGGTATCAGGATCCCGAAAAGAGAGACGCCTCCTCAAATGGCGATTTCTACTATGCCCACATTGTCGGTGACATCGACAGGCTAAAGGGAGAATTCTTCCACAGGCAATGGGGATATCCCCACATCCTCCTCCCAGAATGCAGAGGGCGCAGCGGTGCAATCTTCGACAGCAAACGCTCAGTGCGCACCATGCTGGCATACACTCTGCATTTCGACATGCTGTACTTCCCCACAATGTGCCAAGTCACCGAGCTATACAAAATCTACAGAATACGCGACGCATACGGCATGGCCGACACAAACCAATATCTCGTGGACTTCACACCATATTGGGAAAACAAGACATTCATAAGCGATGACAGCGAAGTCAAAATCAGCTTCTATGACCACACCAAGCAACAGGAGCTTTACACCAGCTTCGACATAACAAAGGACTATCTGGTGATAGTCTCCAACCTTCAGTTCGACGACACTGACATCAGCTTCTCGCTGCCAAAACAATTAAAGAAGGCTAAGGTCTTTGACATGCAGGCCAAGAAGGAAGTACCAATCATAGACGGCAAAGTCCAGGACAAACTGCTCGCATACGATTTCGCCATATACCGCATCACAGGCGAAATGGATGCACCAGGCCACTGGTAATCAACGCAGAGACTCTGATCTTTTTAACGCAGAGGCGCTAATTCTTAACGCAAAGGCGCAGAGGCGCAGAG
>JAFZZD010000219.1 GCA_017615955.1 Victivallales bacterium | reverse complement strand
TGTCCACTGTCCACTGTCCACAGAAAGTAAAATTATGCCTCCGGTGTCAGCACGTCAAAGCCCGTGGATGGACGCAGCACTTCGGGCACCACCACGGTGCCGTCCTTCTGCTGGTTGTTCTCCAGTATGGCGCACACCACGCGGTCCGTCAGGCCCGTCGCGGAAATGGTGTGGACAAAGCCCCGGTTGCCATTGGCATCCTTGTAGCGGATGTTCAGGCGGCGTGACTGGAATTCAGTAAGGTTGGTGTTGCTGGTGACTTCCCTGTATGCGCCAAAGCCAGGATACCATGCCTCGATGTCGTACTTCTTGAAGCCAGGAGCACCCATGTCGCCCACGCAGACATTGACCACCCTGTAGGGAATGCCCAGCTGCTGCAGCAGGTATTCCTCATTGGCCAGGCAGACTTCGTGGTACTTGGGTGAATCCTCTGGCAGGCAGAACACGATCTGCTCCACCTTGTGGAACTGGTGCACGCGGAAAATGCCGCGTGATTCCTTGCCGTAGCTGCCAGCCTCGGTCCTGAAGCAGGGGGTGTATGCGGTGTAGCAGCGTGGCAGCGTTGCGGCATCCAGCACCTCGTCCGCATGGTAGCCCACCAATGTCTGCTCGGATGTTCCGATAAGTGCCAGGTCCTCGTTCTTCAGGTCGTAGGTCTGGTCCGCGAAGAATGGCAGATAGCCAGTGCCGAACAAGGTATGCGCCTTTGCCACGCAGGGGGACATGAACAGCTTGAAGCCGCGCTTCACCAGCGTCTGCTGTGCCCAGAAGAACATGGCCTGCGTCAGCTGTGCGCCCTGCCCGCACCAGTAGTAGAAGCCAGACTGTGCGACCTTTGCGCCGCGGCCAGTGTCGATGATGCCAAGTATTTCGCCGATTGCCTGGTGGTCCCTGGCCTCGAACGGGAAGTTTGGCTTTTCGCCCACAAAGCGCACTGGCACATTGTCCGCATCGCTTTCGCCATCGGGGCATTCGTCGGACAGGAAGTTTGGCAGCCAGGTCATCATTTCATCGACCTGCGCCTTGATTTCGTCCTGGAGTTTCTCCTTGTCGCCCAAGGTGGTTTTCAGTTCCTTCACCTTTTCGCGGGCTTCTGGATTGTCCTTGCACTCCTTGCTGAGGCGGTTGCGCTCGGCGCGCAGCTCCTCCACTTCCCTGACCAGCGCCAGGTATTGCTTGTCCAGTTCGCTGAGCTTGTCAATGTCCACATCACAGCCGCGCCTTGCAGCATTCTTCTTGACCAACTCGGGGTTCTCACGCAGAATTCTAATGTCAATCATTGTCTTTCCAAAAATTGTATTTTAGGTTCTCAAAAAAATTGCTGTAATATACTTGTTTTCCCTACAAAATCAATGCCAAAGGCATCGGGAAGTCATTAAAGAAGTCATAGATTACCGAATGATATTCTTATGTGCGGCCATGAGCCGCGCATTCAGGACGCAGGACTTCCTTGTGGCCTTAACCCTCGCATATTCTAGGACAATAGGAAGTAAATATACTCCAAAATATCACCATCAAGTCCTGAATGGCTTTTCCTGATTCACTTTCACTCCGCCATTTATTCCGCCATGGTCATTGGCTAATGAGTTCGGCCTTCTCCGCAGTCCTCGTGTCAATTATCACTATCTTCCTTGGGGACAATCTCGTTCACGATTTCCCAATGGCCGCTGTAACCGCTGCCGACATATCGGATGGCGGGAATGTTCGCAATGTGACGCTTAATGGTTTTTGCACTTACAGACAGCTTTTCAGCTATGCGTTCGGCACTTATTCCATTGTCTTCGCGAATTAACCTTACAATAGATGAGTCAATGTCACCTTGAGGGACATCTTGAGGGACATCTTGAGGGACATCTTGAGGGACATCTTGAGGGATATCTTGAGGGACATCAGTTTGATTATCCATAGCGTTTTTCTTGCGAAAGACAATGACAATCGTCCCGTCTGCCCATATCTGGTAGTCCGGTTCGGGCAGTTTCTGATTCAGGCAGGCACTAACCATTCGCTGTATTCCAGACCCCCAGTTCTCAATGCGGGTAGCCTTGTACAGGACTTGGGCCAGTTTGGGATTGTGCGGCTGGGACGTATGAAACGCCTTGATGTTTTCTGGCGTGACACCTGGCGGAAAGTGACCAGGATTGCTGATTTCCACGCGGTCGTCATAGATGGCAAGACCTATGCTCTCGCCTGGATTGTCATATCGACGATGACACAGTGCGTTAGTCAGTGCCTCCCTCAGAGCTTCAACGGGTATCTCAAGGTGCTCATCGCGGACAAGTCCTCTGATGCGCCCGTTCAGGTTCAGGTGCTTGAAG
>JAFZZD010000218.1 GCA_017615955.1 Victivallales bacterium | reverse complement strand
TGTCCACTGTCCACTGTCCACTGTCCACTAATAAATACTATGATGGAAAAACTAAAGATACAATTTGATGCGGGCACGCTGCTGGTTGATGCGCCTCTGGAGACGGATTTGCCGTTGGGGGACATTGGCTTCGTCTTTGACGCCCGTGTGGAGGCCTGGCGGGGAGAGGGGCTTCTGTACTCGCCCTTGATTGCATACTTGTATCGCAATGGCGTGCCTTACGAGGATTGTGCACGTGGCTACAATGTGTGCAAACTGGAATTGCGCAGCGTCCGCAGCCCCCGGGACTACCAAAAAGAGGCATTGGAGGCCTGGGGTAGGGCAGGGCGCACTGGCGTGGTTGTGCTGCCCACTGGCACAGGCAAGACTTTCCTGGCTGAACTGGCGATGGCGAATGCAGGCAGGGACACATTGGTGGTGGTGCCTACGCTGGATTTGATGGTGCAGTGGGCGCAGCAGTTGGAGGAGGCGTTCAGAGTGAAGGTGGGCATGCTGGGCGGCGGCAGCAAGGACATACTGCCCATTACCGTTTCAACATACGACAGCGCCGTGCTTATGATGGACTTCATTGGTCAGCGTTTTGGACTGCTTGTGGTGGACGAGTGCCATCATCTGCCCAGCGATTACTACAGCCGCGTCGCACGTGGCTGCATTGCCCCTTTCAGGCTTGGGCTGACTGCCACGCCTGAACGCACCGATGGCGGCGAAGCGCAGTTGGATGAATTGCTGGGCGGCATTTGCTTCCGAAAGGACATAGACGAGATGGAGGGCGATGTGCTGGCTCCATACGATACCCAGCGCATTTGCGTGCCATTGTATCCTGAAGAGGAGCAGACCTACCGCGAAAACCACGAAAAGTATGTTTCCTTCATACGGCGGCATGGCATTCCCATAGGTTCGCTGGAAGGATGGGGGGCATTTCTTGGTGCATGTGCGCGTTTTCCTGACGGGCGGGATGCATTGAACGCATATTACATCCAGCGCAAGATTGCCATTGGAAGCCGTGCCAAGCTGGAGGCTGTATGGCATCTGCTCTGCAAGCACAATGAGAGTCGCATCATTGTATTCACTGCTGACAATGCTACCGCCTACGCCATAGGCCAGCGCTTTTACCTGCCTGTGCTGACACATCATACCAAGGCGGCTGAACGCAAGGAATTCCTGGACATGTTCCGCAGCGGCGAGTATCCATGCCTGGTGACCAGCAAAGTGCTGAACGAAGGCGTTGATGTGCCAGAGGCGGATGTGGGCATTGTGGTGTCAGGAAGCGGCAGCATACGCGAGCATGTGCAGAGGCTGGGGCGCATACTGCGTCCAACGCCAGGCAAACGGGCAGTGCTGTATGAGATTTTGAGCAGCGGCACAAATGAATGGGGTACCAGCGACCGCAGGAGGCAGCATCGTGCTTACGAAAGATTTGATTAATGCAAGATTGATGGGGGACAGGGTGCAGCCAGTTTTTATATCCGTGGCTGATGAAGCACTGTTGTCCCTTGCCGCCCGCATGATTGGCATATACAATGCCGGCAATGGCATAACGCGTGGCGAGATAGATGAAATGATGGCGCCGATTGTGTCTTCATGCAGAAATCTGCGCCTTGGCAATGGATTGCGCAAGACATTGGAGGACCGGGCGGAATATGTTTCGGCGGCCCAGGAGGATTTGGCGGCCAGGCGCAGGGAGGTATTCCTGGCCTCCGCGCGTGAATTGCGCTCCGGAAAACATGGCGACGAGGCCTCTTATGGCGAGGCAATAAGGCGTGCCGTGTCTTTGCCAGAAGACGGACTTTATTCTGATTTGCCCGAAAATGAGAAACTGGTGAGCATTGGGGACATGACGCCACGGCAATTGCTGGAACGCTACAACTGCGCCCTGGTGCAGGGGCTTCTTTTGTATTCCAGGCAGTTGGAATTGGAACTGCCTGATGTGCGCCCCTCACAATTGCGCCGCCTGATGCGGGCATTGCGCTTCAATCGGCTGGTGGCGGATGTGGTGGCCAAAGACAAGTCCGCAAAGGACGGCGACGAGCCGATGACGGTGAAAATGCTGGTGGACGGGCCAGGCAGCGTCCTTTCAAATGCACGGAGTTATGGATTGCAGCTGGCCCTGTTTTTCCCGCATGTATGCCTGCTGCCAAAATGGCGTCTTAGAGCCAAGGTGGAACTGCGTGGCAGATGGCGCAATCTTGTGTTGGATGAAAGTTGCTCGCTGGTCTTCAATGGCAGGATGACTGGCGCCTACGTGCCTGATGAAGTCGAGCTTTTCAGCAAGCGCATAGTTGAGAAACTGCAGGGCACGCAATGGCATCTTGTGGACGAATGCCCCTACATCAAATGCAAGGGCGGCATGTTCATATTCCCCGACTATGCCTTCATGAACGACAACGGCGAATACTGTTATCTGGAACTGTTCCACAGATGGCATTCAACACAGATTTCTGCACGCCTGGAGGCATTGGACAATGGCGCACAATGGCCACTCATCATAGGCGTGGACAATTCCATCGCCCAGCGTCCCGAACTGGAGGAGCAACTTGCCTCCTCCCCATATTTCCAGCAATATGGTTTTACCTACCGCGACTACCCATTGCCCGACAAAGTCGCAAAACTGCTAACGCAGAGGCGCAGAGATTTTTAACGCAGAGACGCAGAGGCGCAGAGGCGCAGAGATTTTTAACGCAGAGGCGCAGAGGCGCAGAGGCGCAGAGATTTTTAACGCAGAGGCGCAGAGGCGCAGAGACGCAGAG
>JAFZZD010000217.1 GCA_017615955.1 Victivallales bacterium | reverse complement strand
TGTCCACTGTCCACTGTCCACTTTATAGGTGGTTTCATTCTGTTAGGAGTCAGTTGATAAATGTCTAGAAGCATGTTTTTTCTGTTTTTGCTGGTGGGAACGGTGTTTGCGTTGGATATTGTGCGCAATTCGGTGCCTTGTGCAGAGATTGTGGCTACTACGGCTGAAGCAAAGGTTGCCGCCGTGCAACTACAGCATTTTATACAATGTATTACTAGCGCAAAGCTAGATATAGTGAATGAGCCAGGCAAAAAGGGGTTGAACCAGATATTTGTTGGCGAGAACTCCTGGACAAAGAAGCTAGGTTATGCATTGCCTGATTTCAGCGGCTCTGGATACGATATTCTCATCGCGGAAAAATATGCGGTGCTGGCTGGGCCATGCTGGAATGTGGAAATCATTGGCGTGCCTGAAAGTGCCGTGCTGTCTGGCGTCAGCGATAATGGCAACATGCACGCGGTGAGCGCGTTCCTGGAAAGTCTTGGGGTGCGCTTCTATGCGCCTGGAGATGAAGGCACGATCATTCCGAAAATGGCGACAATTGCGCCCGCTGCTGGGCGTTGCACCAGAAACGCAGCATTTTCCACAAGGGAAGTTCTTGCCACAAGCGCCTTCGATGCAGAGACGCAAAACTGGCTTCGGCTTTTGAAATGCGGCGGTCGCACACCAGCCGTGCTAGGACATACTCTGGCTGACTTGATGCGGGATGGCGTGAGGCAGCCTGAATGGTGCGCCCAGGAAACCGAAGGAAAGTTGTATGATCCCATTGTGCCACGCTATTCGCACCCAGACTTCCAGAACGCCTGCATACAGTGGGCGAGGGCATTCCTTGACGCACACCCGCAAATCAAGTTGCTTAATTTGGGGGGCACGGAATACGGTGCCTATCCGATAGACTGGCGGGACAGTCCAAAATACCTTACATCTGGCCTGCCTAGAAAACTTGCATACGCGAATATGATTTATGATTTCCACAAGGCAGTGGCTGTTGAGTTGAAGAAATCCCATCCAGCAGTGGACTTGCAGTGGTATTGCCCCAATTCCCAGGAACTTCCAGAGGAGGTCGGCGACGGTGCCTTGTCTGGTATGGCAATCAGTTGCATGGACGAAATGCCAGCTGCCTATTATGCACACTCTCGCAATGCAGGAAGCTACCTTGGCGCATTGCCAAGATGGCAGGCTGCGTTGAAGCCGCGAACCAAGGCCATCCAGCAGGAAAATTGGGATGCCTTTGACAATGAATATGCACCAAGATATATGCAGTTGTTCATGCACAGCCTTCAGAAGGTGCGCATGAAGCAAGTCCCGCATTTTGAAGGATGCAGCATGAGAGTGGCAGCAAACGGCAAGATTTCCGAATTGCCCCTGATGCATCTTATGCTTTATGTGAACAGCAAGCTGCTTTGGGAGCCGCATTTGGATATGGAGGCTCTGCTGGACGAATACTACCGCCTGTGGTTTGGCCCTGCCGCCCGCGAAATGAGGGAGTTCCACGAATACGCCGAACGCATCTGGTGCCGCAAGGACGGCAGGAACACACGCACGCAGATTGCCTCTCTCTATTCCGAGGATATTCCAGAATATTTCAGGCTGCTTGACCGCGCCAGGGAAATGGCGCAGCCTGGCACAACTTATCGCAGGCATATTGACGAAATTGCCTCCGCAATGGAAAAGGTGAGGACTTTGTTTGAGGACAGAAATCCAGTTGGTCCATGGCTAGAGGCAGAAATCCTCCCTGTGGATGCAAAACTTGATGGCAATCTGGCAAAATGCAATTACAAATGGCAGGAGATGAAGTCTGTGTTTGGCACCCAGGGCAAAACACAGGTGAGATTTGGTATCACAGAGGAAAATCGCTTCCTGCGTGTGGCGGTGCGCTGTTATGAACCAAAGATGGATGCATTGCGTTCCAATGCAAAATGCGCCGACAGCGATGAAATCCTGGAGGATGACCATGTGGAAATCATGCTGTCCACGCCCAAATGCAGTTGGCTCAAGATATCTGTCAATTCAAATGGCATGGTCAGAGACGAATGCTTTGACTCCGATTTGCTGAACAAGAACAAGAAAGCTCTGCTGTGGACCCCTGGCGTGGATGCTGTGGCAAAGCGCTATGCCGACCGCTGGGAACTGGAGGTGTCAATTCCAGTGGCGGACTTTTATCGCCCAGGCCCCACAGTGGATTTCTCCTGGGGCGTGAATGTATTGCGCTATGGCGGTGGCAAGTCCTCCATGGCTGCGCTGATGCCCGATGGCAATGGCATTGCCTTCTCCAAGTGGCGCAGGCTATGGCGCAAATGGCAGGATTACGATGGTATGCCGATGAACTCCAATTGCACTGTTGTCACCACTTATGCCCCGTATCCAAAACCGTATCTTGTCCCCCGTGCAAAGGCAAGGGTGGATTTGGCAGGTGAATGGGACAGTCCGTCTTGGGCGAATGTAAAGCCATTGAAGCTGATTTCTTGCCAGAAACGCGCAGGAGACAAGGATGTGTTCCTGCCTGATACCCAGGCGAAACTTCAGTATGACGGGCAATTCCTGTATGTGATGTTCCAGGTCAAGGACAGGTATGTGCTGGCAAATGCAAAGAATGACCAGACCGATGTGTGCCTGGACAGTTGCGTGGAATTATTCCTGAGACCGCCTGAAACTGCACAGTACTACAACTTCGAGATGAGCTGCAACGGCAAAATGCTGCTTTATGAGATCATCAACCTCAACGAGGGCAAGTTGAACGCCGCCACCTCCGAGGAACTGAAAAGCATCGAGCGTTTCCATACGGTGCAGGGGCTTGTCAGGCGCGAAATACAAGACCCCTTGACATGGCGGGTGTGCTACAAGGTGCCGCTGGATTTCTTTGTGCGGCGGGCTGGCATAGACCCCAATTTGTCAGGCCAGGAGTGGACGGGCAACTTCTTCAAGTGCGCCGACCGTTCCACCCACTACCACTGGATGTGCTGGAATCCCACATACACCTTCCATTACCCGGAAGGCTTCGGCAGAATCGTGTTTGAATAAGGAACTAGGGGATGTTTCAAAACCTCCAATGTGAGCGCCGAAGCGGCGCTCACTCAAGTTGGCCAACCT
>JAFZZD010000216.1 GCA_017615955.1 Victivallales bacterium | reverse complement strand
TGGACTGTGGACTGTGGACTGTGGACTGTTCTGTGCCGCGGCGTTCTCGCCGCGGCGACTGCGCCTTCAAAAATGCATGGTTTTCGCCCACAGCCCTCTCCACACATTTCCACCTAGCGCATTGAAAAACGACGGAATTGTGCGATATTATACGCAATTTTACACTTTCTGGGAGGAAATATATACAATTATGTCAAGGCAATATCCAATAGGCAAAGTCCGAAACATCGGCATCATGGCGCACATCGACGCAGGAAAGACGACCTGCACGGAACGTGTGCTTTTCTATACAGGGCGCACCCACAAACTGGGCGAGACACACGACGGCGCGGCAGTGATGGACTTCATGGTCCAGGAACAGGAACGCGGCATCACCATCACATCCGCTGCCACCACCTGCATCTGGCGGGACCACCAGATCAACGTCATCGACACTCCTGGACACGTGGACTTCACCGTGGAGGTGGAGCGCTCGTTGCGCATTCTGGACGGGGCAATCGGCCTTTTCTGCGCGGTGGGCGGCGTGGAACCCCAGTCTGAAACAGTCTGGCGCCAGGCGGAGAAATACCACGTGCCATGCATCTGCTTCATCAACAAGATGGACCGCGTCGGCGCGGACTTTTTCAACGTGGTGAGCCAGATACGCGAGGTGCTGGGCGCCAATGCAGTGCCCATAGCCCTTCCCATTGACCAGGGTCCAGACTTCAAGGGGCTTATAGACCTGGTGAAGATGTGCATGGTGCAGTATGTCGAGGACAAGAACGGCACCTATCCACAGGACACGCCATTGTCCGATGACCTGAAGGCATACGCCGAGCCCTGGCGCAGGAAACTCATCGAACACGTTGCCGAATGTGACGATGTGCTGCTGGAGAAATACTTTGCAGACGAGGAAGTCACTGAAGACGAGCTGATTGCAGGCATACGCAAGGCCACCATCGAAAGGAAGATGTGCCCTGTCCTTTGTGGTTCAGCCTTCAGAAACAAGGGCATACAGCGCCTGCTGGACGCTGTGGTGGATTATCTGCCCAGCCCATTGGACGTGCCACACGCCAGCGGAAAAGATGCCGACGGCGAGGATGTGGAGCGGATTTCATCAGATACGGAACCAACTGCGGCACTGGCTTTCAAAGTGGTTGCGGACAAGCACGTGGGCAAGCTGATCTATGTCCGCGTCTATTCTGGAAAAGTGACCGCTGGCACATACATCTACAATTCCAGCAAGGGCATACAGCAGCGCATTGGCCGCCTTTTCAGGATGCACGCCAACCACAGGGAGAATGTGGACAGCCTCTGCGCTGGTGAAATCGGCGCGGCCATCGGCCTCAATGAAACCGTGACTGGCGACACTCTCTGCGACGAGGCAAACAAAATCAAACTGGAGGCTATTGACTTCCCAGCACCCGTCATCAGCGTGGCAGTGCGCCCAGTCAGCAGAGGCGACAGGGACAAGCTGAGCACCGCACTGATCAAACTCGCAGAAGAAGACCCCACATTCACTGTCCATTTCGACCAGGAGACTAACGACACAATCATCTCTGGCATGGGCGAACTCCATCTGGAAATCATTGTTGACCGCATACGCCGCGAATTCAACGTAGAGGTGGAAGTGGGCGCCCCGGAGGTCGCATACAGGGAAACTTGCACCCGCGAAGTGGAGCACGAGGAACGCTACAGGAAGCAGACTGGCGGTCATGGCCAGTACGCACACGTCATCATAAAGATGGAACCTGGCGAAAAAGGCTCGGGCTATGTGTTTGAGAACCAGATCAGCGGCGGCAGCATTCCAAAGGAATACTTCAACGCCATCGAAAAGGGCTTCAAGGACGCCATGGAACAGGGGCCCAAGGCTGGCTATCCTGTGGTGGACGTCAAAATCACATTGCTTGACGGCTCATACCATGAGGTGGACAGTTCGGAAATGGCGTTCCGCGTCTGCGCGGCGGCGGCATTCCGCGCCGCATTCCTGAAGGCAAGGCCAATTCTGCTGGAACCCATCATGAAACTCAACATCACCACGCCAGTGGAATACGCAGGCAGCATCACAGGCAATCTCTGTGCACGCCGCGGACGCATCCTGGGCACGGATTCCCTCAACTCGAAGGCACAGCTCATCAAGGCA
>JAFZZD010000215.1 GCA_017615955.1 Victivallales bacterium | reverse complement strand
CCTCTGCGCCTCTGCGTTAAATAACTCCGCGCCTCTGCGTTGCTATTTTCCAAGTTCCTCGGAGCGTTTCTTGGCGGCAATAATGGCATCGCACATAATTTTGGCGAAGCCAGCGTTTTGCATTACCTGCAATGCGGCGTAGGTGGTGCCATTTGGCGATGTCACCGCCTGGCGCAGATGTTCTGGCGTGTCTATGCGCCTGGACATCATTTCCGCCGAGCCGGTGATGGTCTGCAACGTCAATTCCATGGACAAATCCGCCGGCAGTCCTGCCGCCACACCAGCCTCCGTCATTGCTTCTGCCATAGCGAAGATATACGCTGGGCCAGAGCCGCTAAGTGCAGTGACCGCGTCCAGCATTTCCTCTGGCACTGGCCATGCCTTGCCTGCGCTGGAAAGCAGCCTTCTGGCAAAGTCCGCCTCTTCAGCCGACACATCCTCGGCAACAGCAAAGGCGCTTGCGCCCTGCCCCACCATAAGCGGCGTGTTGGGCATTACGCGGATGACCTTCTTGCTGCCAAACCAGCCGCACAGTTTCGCCAGCGGTATGCCGGCGCAAATGGACAGCACCAGCGTGTCCTTGCCGAACTTGGGCAATGATGCCACAACAGAGGCCGCCACCTGCGGCTTCACCGCGAGTATGATAAAATCCGCAGTGGCGACTTCAGATGCCGCGTCAGGCACAGTCCTTATGCCGGTGGTATTGGTAAAAGCAGTGCGTGCCGCCTCCAATATGTCGGCGGCGACAATGTTCTCCTTCGCCAGCAGGCCGCCTGTGACAATTGCCTTGCCCAGGGCGGTCGCCATCTTGCCTGCGCCAATGAAAAGCAGTTTCATTGCCGGCTCCTTACTTTGTCGTCAACTTGGAGGCTGCTGGCTTGTCCAGGAACAGTGTGCAGTTCGGATGTGTCTGCAGAATAGAGGCCGGGCACATTGGCGTCACGGGACCTTCCACTGCGGCCTTGACGGCATCCGCCTTGCGGTCGTCAGGAACCGTGTTGATGATGGCGCGGGCCGAGAAGATCTGTGGCACGCTCATGGAAATGGCAATGCGCGGCACTGCGTCCATGGTGGGAAACCAGCCTTCGCCATACTGCTGATGACGGCACACTTCATCCAGCGTGACCTGGTTGTATGCGTTTGGAGAATTGAAGTCTGCCGGCGGGTCATTGAAGGCAATGTGCCCATTTTCACCGATGCCGATGAATGCCACGTCCAGCTTGTACTGGCAGATGCACTTGCAAAGCTCGGCGATTGCCGCGTCCACGTCTGCCGCATCGCCTGGGACTGGATGGAATTCCATGGGCTTTTCAGGAAGGCGGTCCAGGAATGTCTTGTGCAGATTGAAGCGGAATGAGGCTGGATGGTCATCCTTGAGGCCGATGTACTCGTCCAAATGGAAAATGCGGACCTTGCTCCATTTCACATCCTCTTTCACCAGTGCGTCGTACATGTTGTTCTGGCTTGGAGCCGTCGCAACCACGATCGTGGCCTCGCCGCGCTGTGCGATTGCCTCGCGTATGAATGCCGCGCCAGCCGCAGCAGCCGCCTTGCCCATCGCAACCTTGTCTTCAAAGATTTTCACTTCCATCATAATTGTCTCCTAAACTCCTTTATCATTTGATTTACTTGACAGAGTCAAGATACTCTTCCTTGGTCATCAGAGAAGCCAGCGCCGCATCATCCACATTCTCCAGTTTCATGATCCACCCCCTGTCCTCCGCATCCTCATTGATCATTTCAGGCTCTGTCTCCAGCGCAACATTCACCGCGCTCACAGTGCCCGCGACTGGCGCGAAAATCTCGTTGGCGGACTTGGTGGATTCCACGCTGCCAAAAGCCTCGCCAGCGGCAAAGGTCTTTCCCACTTCAGGCAGTTCCACGTATGTGAGCTGCTTAAGCTCGTCCGCCGCAAACTGCGATATGCCAACCGTGGCAATGCCACCCTCGATTTCAACCCATTCATGGGTCTTGGCGTACTTCTTCATTGTTCAATTTCTCCGTGTTCAAAAATCATTGAATTGCAAAATCGGGCTTAATATGGCATACCTTGTTGCATTGTCCACAATGACAACGGCAAAATCAAAGAATTAGGCCATGCTCTAACAAAGCGTTACCTTAACTTTGTCTGTGTCAGTTCGGCTCCGCAGGACCGAGGCCTCTTGTAGGGCATGCTTCCCCGACCATCTCTACGCTCTGGTCGAGGTTATTCATATTGCGCCGATCTGCGT